>NZ_JBSHNT010000151.1:0-324 GCF_053601615.1 Pontimicrobium sp. MEBiC06410 | reverse complement strand
GGTTAACTTCGATGTCATCGTGAACCCATTACCAGTAGTCACCCCAGTAGATGATTATACCCACTGTGAGTTAAACACCGATGGCGTATACGAAAGCTTTGACTTTACAACCATGACCCCTGCCATATTAAACGGACAAGATCCCGCAATTTTCACGGTAACCTACCATGAAACACAAGCCGATGCCGATGCAGGAATGAATGATTTAACCCCAGGCGGGCTATACACCAATACCAGCAACCCACAAACCATCTATGTCAACATTACCAATACCGTAACCGGATGTTTTACAACAGCCTTAACCTTCGATTTACAAGTACACGA
>NZ_JBSHNT010000150.1:5000-14315 GCF_053601615.1 Pontimicrobium sp. MEBiC06410 | reverse complement strand
TTGAAACTTGGTATAATAGAAAAAGATTACACACGGCTTTAGGCTTAAAATCTATTGAAGAATTTGAAACAGAAATGAACAATCAAAAATTAGCAGCATAATCTCTCTTCTTTTTGTCCAGTTTTTTGTTGCAAGTCCATAACCTAAAACTCTTATTCTAGATACAAGCTTCACTCGTTTTAATCATATAAACGTACTCGAATTGACGAGGCTTTTTTAAAATGTACAACGGGTTGTCACTTCTTAAAAAACGACGTTATCTTTTTAGCAAAACCACTTAATACAGCAGACACTCCTTTTTTAGTATTAGGAGCATATTGCTTTCTATGGTTTTCTTTGTAATTATATTTCTCTAAAATTGCAGCAACTCGTTGTTTATAAACAACTCCTTTTACTTCATCTATCTGATAAATAAAATTAGCATAACCATCTATTTGTGCTAAAACATTACCGCCATTATTCCACGATTTACCTTCAATACCATCTTTTTCAATTTGAAATAATAAGGCTCTAAATCGTTTTAAAGACGTTTTAGAAATGTTAGCTTTTTCGTTAACCACAACTCCGGTGACTTCCTGTTTTGCATTACGTTTCATAACACGTAATTTTTCAGGATGTAATTTAAAATTTTCGTCCTTTACAATCTTACGCGAGTATTTAAGTAGTGGTGTAATTTTTGACAAACTGTCTTTGTCTCCCGAAAATGTAATATCATCTACATAACGGGTATATTCAAAATCATATTTTTTTGCTAAACCAGACAATCTAAAATCTAATTTTCTGCATAAAATATTAGTAATGGCTGGACTACAAGGAGATCCTTGTGGTAAAAAACGTTCACCACGTTGCGCGTAATAATCTTCTCCTAATAAAGACACATCTAAAATTTTAGGCTCTGAGCATAATAACGATAATATGGTTGCTATTTGATGCGAATAACCTATAGATAAAAAGACACCTTTAATTCTGTTATACGTTACCGATGGAAAAAAGTTTTGAAAATCTTGATTAATAACTACAGCTTTACCAATATGCGGCGTAGCATTTGTTTTTATAGATTTCCCTATAACACAACCGTGTGCGTTATCGTGTACAGTTACTTTATTTAATATATGCTCTAAAATCCAATGTTGTGCTTTTTTTAGCTTTGGCATTGGCGCTGATATTAAACGATAGCCACCAGATTTTTTTGCCATTTGAAAGCGTTTATAATGGCTAATTTTAGAATGCTTCCTCGTAAACGATAAAAACCGAAGTTCTCCTACAGGAATACTCATTGCTTTAGCTAAATCTTCCACATTATGTAATACAGGAAGGTTTTGCTTTTTTAACTTTGCGTCGTTAGAGGTTTGCTTATTAAGATTATTAGAATAGCCCGAACCTACGTAAAGAATGTCTTTATCCTTAGAAGCTTTCCAACGTGCCGCTTTTTCTAAACGTTCTTTTTCTCTTCGCTCTTTAGTTTCTTTTTGAGATTGTTTAGAGGCTAATTTACGCTCTTGATGTTTTTTAGCTAAAAAAGCATCAGGATCTTCAATAATGCGTTGTTCTTTAAGAAGTTTTTGTAATTCTTTAGATAATTCAGCCTCCTCTTTAAAAAATGAGTTGACACTTTCAAAATCTATCGTATCTTCTTTCCAGAAGCCTAAACGCTTCATTTCAGAAAGTATGTATTCTTGTTTAGAAGACGCTTTTATTTTATCATAAATTTCTTGTCTTCTTTCTGTAGAATTTCTCATATAATAAAAAAAGGTAGCAATAAGATATATTTTGTATTCCCTTCGTACGATTCTCAAGACTGAATTGAACAACTCCAGTGAAATAGGTACCATAGTATTATTTCACTTCGCAGAAGTCTAACCGGAAATAGTACTATGGTACCTATTTCACAAGTTAAGTTCGAGTCAGTGACGCGTTCGGTATCTGTTAGCAAGATTGGCGATCCACCAATCAAAATGCAAGGTTTTTATCTTATCACTACCATGGTTTAAATATAATATTATTTTTTTTGAATAGCTGTAAAAACTTATATATAGTTAGCTTTTGTCATGTTGAACTTGTTTCAATATCTCATAGTATTTTAAAAATCAAATGTGATTCTGAAACAAGTTCAGAATGACGCCTCATTTATAATAAGTTACAACCATTTTGGTTATTTTTTATCAAAGGTTATTCTTGTAGCCAATATATGCTCACAAGGGCCTTTGGTCATTTTATTTTTATAATAATAGCTACACGTACAGCTGGCGTCTTTTATTTTTAAGTCTTTATCTATGGTTACACTTGTTTTATAAGTGTTACTTACCACTGCTGTTAGTGTTATTTTGTCTGTTTGTTCTTTTACCTTTAAATCTTTAACGGCATTTTGCTCCATTAATTTATAGGCTTCTTTATCGGTTTCACTAGAAAAGCGTAACGATTCTATATCTATCCCTTCGCGTTTTAATTCGCGAACGCGATAGACTTTATTTTTTAAATCGTAAATAACTTTCCCGGCTTGTGTAAAGGTTTCTAATGATTTATTAACTACAGATTGTTCTAAATTCATCGTTTTAGCAATGTCTTGCTCACTAGCAAACCAATGTTTACGTAATTCTAAATATACGCTTTGCATTGTTGTTGCAGGGACTTGCCCTCTTGGCGCTAATAAATCTAACTGACTCGATTGTGTCCAATCGTTAGCCGTCCAACCAGATAAACCTAATGTAAAATACATCTCATTAGTTAAATGTGCTGTATAAAAAGAAGGCATTCCACTACCTAAAAGGTGTACTGTAAATTTATCTGTAATAGGTAATAAGCGTTCTAAAAGGGTAATACGACGTCTTCCCCATACTCTTATGGCTTCTTTTTTATCCCCTTTATATATAGATTGTTTGCAAACGACTTCTATATTCCAAGGTTCAAAAACGGCTACAATAGGTTCACCTGGTGTCAATTTATATTTTATAGAGCGTGGTCCTTTTCGTTCTTTATTTCTTTTTAAAACACTTATAAAATTAGCAATGTCTATTGCTTCTAATTCAAAAGACACTTTATTAGAAGTCATTGCTGTACTCACTTGAAGAAAGCCACGTACCCAACTATCGGGCAAGTCTATTTTTACTTCTCTATAACTGGCTTCTCCTGTCGTTTTTACATCAAAGCCTTTAGGGTCTATTTTAAAATCGGTCTCTTTATAGGTTCTTATTTTCTGAAACTCTTCATATAGTTTTTTAGAATAATCAATATTAGTAGTTCCGCATTTAAAATCATTAATATTATTAAATACATCGTAACCACAGGATAATTTTCCGTAAACCGATTCGTCTTTACTAAAACATTCAAAAAATACTTGATCTGGATGTACCGTTATTACTGGGTCTAAAACAAGCCACGCGGCATAATCTCTTTTATATAGATAATTAAAATACGCTCTTTGTGCCTTATAATAAGGCTTCATAATAACATCACGGTCTTTACGAAGGCCTTCTATTTTTGTTCGTACACGCTGTATTTCTGTTTGTATTTTGGATAAATCGGAACTTGCTTCTGCCAACCATAATTCTTCTTGGCTTTTTAACCATGCCAAATATTCTGAATTATCTTTGGGTTGAAAATTAAAATCGGCAACCACAACATGATGTAATGCCGAAATGGCTTCTCTAAACGAAATCTTTTTATCTAAAGTACCTACAAAATAAGTAGGTTCTCTTAAAATATCTGGTGCAAAACTAACATCTGTTGCAGAGACACTATTACTTACAGCACTTGTTCCGCCATATTTATAATTAAACTGCATACTATTAATTTTGTTTTATTAGTAATGGAACCTCTATATCTGGGTACACTTCTGTAATGGTTAACAGCAGGTCTATATTATTACTATTATCTAGCATAGTGTTAGTACCTAGAATACTATTTACTAATCGTACTGTCATTTCTGCTACTGCTTTATCTTTTACAGATTCTTCTTCTAAGAATTTATAAATTCTTGTTTTTGTAACTCTATTCGTATTTATATTAAATAAACTGGTTTTAAAGAAGGTCTCTAGTTTTAAAATAACTGTTGTATTTCCCTTTACATAATTATCTAAATAATTAGTAACAAAAAACTGCATTGTTTTGGTTGGGTGTTCTTGTAATTTTAATAATAAAGGCAATCCTTTATCTTCACTAAAATGCTGGGCTATCATTTTACGTCCAAAATGTTGTACTTCGGTTTTTGTATGATCGCAGGCATACAATAACATATTTACGGTCCAATATTCTGGTTTTATATGGGTTTCGAAATACTGGCATGCCCAATCTATAACATCTTCCCAATGAGAGTTAAATACTAATAAAGCGTCTTCTAATTGAATATTAATTGTAGAGGTATGCTTCTCAAAGTATTGTTTTAAAAGCGTTCTTATACTAAATATATCGCTATGCGCTAGAGATACAATAGTTTTAACCGGTAACGTCTCTAAAGTTATATGTTCTGCAAATAAGGGCTCACCAAGTTTCTGTGCATAATCGTATTGAGATAGTATTAAACTAAAAATAGCCTCTTGCGGTATGCTTCCTAAATATGGTTTGTAGTTGGTTGTTAAAAGTGTGTAGCAATTTTCATGCAAACCTTCATAAGTTTCAGCTGTTTCAATCGCTCTTAATAAGGCTTTAAATAAATTGTTTTTAAAGTTATTATCTAGTGCTATTAGTTTTTCAACGGTAGGCTGAATGGCATTTCTAACTTCGTTGTATTCCGAAAAACAGAATCCACTTATTTTCTGATGGTTTTCTAATAAAAATTCATCTGGAAAATGGGATAATAATTCTATTCCTACTTGTCGTAACTCGGTGTTATCCGAATTGATATACTCATCTATACTGTCTTTAAATAACAGATAGGTTGATGCTGTATTTTGCTTTGCCAAATTAGCTGCAAATAATTTATTGCTTACTGCTGAAGATTTGGCTAGTGTTTTTATTTTCTCCTCAGGAACTGAGCTTAGCAAACTTCCAAAATGCGTATTCCCAATTAAATTGTTAACTTGAACTAAATACTCGAAAGTATACTGAGACGGTATTTTAAATAAGAGTTCTATTGTTGCTATAGATAAGTGCAGATTATATTTTGCAGTTTCTGTATATAGATTTTTTATATAGCTAACTACTGCTTCTTTTCCTGTTAATAGCAACTGACTTATAAACGTGGCTTCTGTAAAGTATTCAGCTTCATATTGTTTTAGCCAATTAAAGGCTAAGGTATTTGCGTCTTCATTATCAGATTTTAGCAATGCTAATACTATTGCATTTTCTGGTTTAGTGGATGCATAGCGTTGCTTTACAATATTTAAAATAACCTCTAAAACCTTTGGGTGGTAATGCCCTACCAATTGTGTTAATTGTTCTAACGAAATGTTATCTAAAAAGTGATTATTCTCTTTAATAATTCTTAACGCAAATGTTATAGCTATGTCGCTTTTAGCATTGGCTAAAACATATAGTACTTTTTCTGGTTTAGTATTCCAAAGTTCAGGTAATACTTCTTCTCTTACTATAGTAGTCGCCGCATTATCTTCCGCTATGTAAAACCATTTGTTTTTTTGACGTTGCAATCGAGAAGCACCTCCATAAACAATATACATTAACGCTAAAAAGTCATGATATTTAGGAAAAATTCTTCGTTCTGTTGTATAGCGCCTTGTATCTTGATTATAATTATAATGGTACTGAATATCTTCTTTTACATTATCTAATGTATCATTAAGCGATACTAATAGTGCTGATGCATAATCTATATAGGTTACTGTATCGCTTTTACTTAATTTGTAAACGTATTTATAGGTTGTTTTATTAAAATAATCTTTGGTCTTTTTAGAAAATGCTATTGTTGGATTTGGTTTCTGCTTTTCTACATTGGCATCTGTCCATTCGTTATCTACATATAAATAGTCCGATGTATAGCCTGATTTACTTACTGCTATTCTTTTAGAGGTTAGCGCAAAGAAAATAGTATCTTCTAATGCATGCGACGCTCTGTATATGTAACGTATAGATTTAAATAGATTAACTTTTAATGGTGCTTTTTCTATAAAAGTATATAGTTGCTTTCTAAATACTTCATCGCTTATAGATAACAAATAGATGTAATATAATACTGAGGCGTCTATGTCTTTTTCTTTTAGAAAGTAAACGGCTAATGCATTAAAAAAAGAAGTATAATCTCCTATATGTCCTTTTAATTCTTCTGGTAGATTATTTATTGCTGATTGTATTACAGTATTCTTGTAATCTGCTTTACCTAATTTTAATATATAGGCAACTGCAATACGCCCTACTTTATCTTTAAACCCTAAAGTATTAAAGACGTTATATATTGCATCACTTCCTGAAACGTCTTTAAATTTAGTCAAAGCGTGTATTGAAGCATATTGCTCAAATGCATCTTCGGAGTTTATAAAATGTACTATAGACGGAATTGCTTTGGTTATATTTAAATCTGCTGCTCTCCATACTATTCTGGAGACTTTCCAATTTCTAGTATAGACTCCTGCAACAGCTTCTTTTAAATATTTTAAAATGGTTTGCTCTCTTGCTGTATTTATTTCAGTTGCTTGCGAAGGTGTTGGAGTTTTTTCTGATGTTTCAGATAGAGTTTCACTATAGCCTTTTTTCTCTTTACTAGCTACAAGACTATTAAATACTTTTAAAGCCTCCTCATAAGGCACAGGAAATACCGTTTTAGTACCTTCTCGTAAGTTAGCGCCTCTCCTACCATATCTAAAATTAACGATGTATAAATCTGAACCAGATTCGCATAAATCGACTTCGTAGACTTTATCCGATTTACCTTCCGAAAAGTATAGTGTTTTTTGGTGTAGTATTTTCAATTATATAACGATTTGTACGTAAATATAATTAAAAAGGGAATGTGTTGGTGGGGAATTTGATTGAAAATATTGAATGAAGATATCTTATTAATAATGTTTGGTCTAAATGATGAGTTTATTCCTTTATTTAAAATAATGGACTAAAGTTTTCAAATAAAAAAGTTTACTTCTTAATTATGTCTATTAATATTTTACAAATGTCTTTTACATCTCGATAATAATTTACCATGTCTCTATATGTAATGCTATCTTGATTTCCATGCGAAATATTATTTCTATTAGAAATAACTGAATTTAATGAGCTTCTTTGTTGCTCATTTACTCTTTCTTCAAATTCAGCACTCCAACTAGTATCAAACTCAGAAAGCAACGCTTTTAATTTTTTAAAATCTAAGTTTGTTATGTATTTAGTTCTTTTAGCTATATAATTATTTATAGGTTGGGGTGAAGTACCATCACAAAAATGAGCTATTAAAATTCTGGCTACATTTTCAAGATATCCAGAAGTTCGAACACATAAATATCTTGTGAGATGTGCCTTATTAATTTCTCCTTCTTGAATTTGGGAAACCTCCCTATAAAGACTATCTAATTGTCTCTCATAAATACTCAATTTATAGAACCCCATTATTCTACGTCTTTAAATGCATCAATAGCTAAGTTAATTCGGGTTTCAACATTTTTTTCATCAGAAGTTCCTCCTTGTACTGCTGATATAAAATCAGTATTTTCAACTAATTTGTTATAATTCTCTACAAACTTTTTTCGGTTCTCTAATGTACCATTTCTTAAACGCTCAGCAACTGCAATTGAGATTGAATCGAAAGCACCTAAATTTAAATTTCTTTTTATTCTAAAAGGTTTTGTACCAATTGTTCTTACAATAAAATCAAAAGTTGTCTTGAAGGTATTTGTAAACTCTTCCACACTAATATTCTTTAAATCTTGGTTTTTTGACATAAATGAATTCAAAAAACCTTTTAAAGGTTTTTCATAATTCATTCTATCATATAATAAAGAAAAGAATCTTAGCACCAATTCCTGTTCCTTCAACCTAATATCTGGTTTTTTTCCAAAAATAGCTCTCCATGAATGAGTATTTACTAATTTAGTAAGTAATTCATTAAATTCTCCATAGTATATACAAGCTCTAATCTCTTGAGGCTTTAAATCTCTTCCTCCTGAGTTAAGTCTTTCAAAAATTTGATAAACACTACTTTCATCTTCATCTGGTTCATCTTGCCTCACAATAGTTGCATGAAGTATAGAATCATCTAATCGAATTCTATCAGGAGCTTTTAAAGTCCTATAAGTTCTTCCAAGTAAATCCTCTTGAACATTTTGGAGTTTAAAAGGTATTTGTTGAAAATATCCAGTATAAAAATAGTATAAACTCATGAGTCTTTGTTGTCCATCAACCACTAATAATCTATTTGTATCTTTTTCTTTAGATAAAAATATTCCTGGCACTGGTAACCCCAAAATCAAAGATTCAATAAATTTTGATGCTTCATTAATATTCCAAACAAATTGTCTTTGAAAAGGCGGTATAAAAATTACTTTATCCTTTATTCTTTTCATTAAACTATCAACAGGGTAATCTGCTCCGTAGCTAGTAATAACATACCGAAAATCAATATGTTCATTCTCGGTTTCATCATCAAAATTAAATAATAATGGTTGCTCAATATTTATATCATTCATATTAATATAGACTGTAATTATGCTTAGCTAATGTTATTTTATTTATTATATAAATTAAATATAATTCATTTTAATTTTAAAAACAGATTTTTATTCTAGAAACTAGAAAAACAATTTAAAAAGATAATTACTTAAAAGTTAGACTATTTATCATTAATCTAGATATTTCTATAATACATAGTAATCTATTCTGATAAGCTTAAACAATAAATCCTCAACAAAAAGATATTTGTTGAGGATTTATTATATAAAAAAAGCTCTTTAGTATGTATTTACTAAAGAGCTTTAAAAAAGGCGACGACCTACTCTTCCACGATTGTAGTACCATCGGCGCTAATGGGCTTAACTTCTCTGTTCGGAATGGTAAGAGGTGAGCCCCATCGCTATAATCACCTTAAATCTTTCGGTGTGTGTGCTATAAACACTTAACCGTATATAATAACATATTGAAAAAAAATAGATAAATCTGTATCGTAATAATAACTATTGAACTTAGTAAAAAAACAGGCGTACAATAAGCCTATGGGTTATTAGTATCACTCGGCTATGACATTACTGCCTTTACACCTATGACCTATCAACGTGGTAATCTTCCACGACCCTTTAAAGAAATCTCATCTTGTGGTGGGTTTCGCGCTTATATGCTTTCAGCGCTTATCCCTTCCCAACGTAGCTACTCTGCAATGCTCCTGGCGGAACAACAGATACACCAGAGGTTAGTCCAACTCGGTCCTCTCGTACTAGAGTCAGATCC
>NZ_JBSHNT010000149.1:0-254690 GCF_053601615.1 Pontimicrobium sp. MEBiC06410 | reverse complement strand
TTTTAAAAGTTGTTTAAAACCAGATTCATCATTTTTTAATTCAACATGACCTTTAGATTTACTGTAAATATCAAATACAGATTTACTAATGTCAATACCATAAATTTTTCTATCTTTAATCATAAGAACTGAATTTTGGAAAGAACAGATGCTACTCACATTTCAACAACTTGAAAACGAGATCTAGCTCTCACAGAACTGAACGAAGCTTAAGTAATTAAAGGGAGAGGATTATCAATGTTTTCGAAGTCTTAGCTTCTCCGTGTATAGTAATCTTATTTCTCTCTTTTGTTCTTTCTATTTTATTATATAAATTTAGTGAAAGACAAACTTAAGACGCACATAACTCATAGTTAATCAGTTAATTAATCGAAGTCAAGGTATATTTGGAAAGTCGCCGAATTTTTAAATTTGACGATTTCCAATAAAAAAGATAAATAGTAAAATTTAAAAATCTGGCTTGTGCTTAATCGAAAAATAATCGCTAATTTAACACGCTACAAGGCATATACAAGACCGTTGTACGCAAGCTAAAAACAGAACTAATTGAGAATTTTAGATTGGATAAAAAACAAAGAAATTAAATCGGAATTTGAAAAAGCATTTTCTGACTTAAAGAGAATGGGAGAAATTAAGCCAAGTGCGAAAAAGGCTTATGAATTACTTCGCGAATTGGACTTTAATACTTCTGACTCGCAATCTGAATTGTTGATTTCGGAATTTAATAAGATTCAATATCAATCGAATACCAATAGTTTTTTTTACTTCTATTTTCCGATTGTAACTCACATTTTATATTACAAACCAAAATATGAGAAAGACATTTTAGGATATTTAATCGAACCAAATTTTGCAAATGGAGATACAGAAACGAAAGATTTGATTCCATTAATCAAAAATGCAATGGAATTTAAACTGTCTGAAAACAAAAATTATCTGACTAAAGAAAGTAAAGATTGGATTCTAAATGAGTTACCTAAAATGGAAGAAGAAGTCGAAAGAGAAGTACAAAAGTGCTGGAAAGAACTAAATGAATGAATTACTATAAACGAAATTGGAATGAAACACGTGGAGACCAATATGATAGTTGGGAAAAATCTATTTGGTACTTTGAGACGGACGATAAAGGAGTAGTCTTAAGACAAGTTGAGGCGTACGAGAATGGAAAAGTCCTGAAATATGATAACCAAAATATTGAAGATGAGTTTGGTGGACTTGCAGACCAAAATCTTGATTTGAATGAATTTGTGAAGTTTTCGATAGAAAAAGAAGAGTTTGAAAATAAATGGAAATAAAAGCCAACGTAGAATAATAGCTATAATTCATTGTGGTTATGTGTCACATCAAAATAAAAGTATTAATCAATGACTGATTTCTCAGCGGAATAATCCTGCGGATGATTCCACAACGAAATCATAGCCGAGACCGTTAGGCACAATTTAAAAAAATGAAATACACATATTTAACATTAGCCTTTTTAATCATTATATCTGGATGTAAGCCTTCCGAAAAACTATTAAAAAAGAAAGATGACAAACAAAATTTAATAAATTTTTTATTTCAAGACTACATTGATGAAAAACCAAGTGCAAGTTTTATTGTTATAAAGGATGGCAAAATAAAAGATTGCCAAAGTTTTGGATATGCAGATTTAGAAAATAAAATTCCTGCTAATTGTGAAACTAATTATAGACTTGCATCTGTAACAAAACAGTTTACAGCGATGGGTATATTAATTTTAATAAATCAAGGAAAATTAAAATACAACACTAAATTAACAGAAGTAATTCCTGAATTTCCCGAATATGGGAAAGAAATTACTATTAAAAACCTATTGTCGCATAGATCAGGTTTGCAAGCTTATAATAAACTATATCCAAAAGACGCAGAAAAACAACTTATTGATAAAGATGTACTTAATCTTCTAATAAAACAAGACAGCCTTTTGTTTCCTGCAAATTCTAAATACAAATACAGTAATTCTGGTTATGCTGTTTTAGCTATGATTATAGAACGAGTTTCTGGCAGAACATTCCAAAACTTTATAGGCGAAGAAATTTTTGAAAAACTAGACATGACCAATAGTGTAGTGTATTCAAAAGATATACAGATTAAAAATCGAGCCTATGGTTATAAATTAATAAAAAGTAAATACAAAAACAGAGACCAAAGTAAATGGTCGGCGATTCAAGGTGATGGCGGTATTTACTCATCTGTAAGCGATTATGCAAAATGGGATGAAAGTTTATATAATGCAACACTAGTTAGTAAAGACTTAATAAATGATGCTTTCTCAAATTGGGATAAAAATGGGAAAACTGATGGAAAAGGCTATGGGTTTGGTTGGCAAATTGAGAAAAAAAACGGTAAAAAATACTTAATGCATGGAGGAAGCTCGACTGGTTTTTTAAATACTACTTTAAGAGTACCTTCTGAAAAGATTACTGTAGCTATATATACAAATAACGGGAGTTTAGGTGGCTTAAAAAGAAAAGCTTTAGGTTTAGCGAGTCTCTTTTCAGGTGACCAAATACCCATGCCTACAGAAATTGCACTTGAAAAAGATATTAAGGATAATGGTATAGAAAATATCACAACTAAATTTAAAGAAATAAAATCCAACCCGAGTAAGTATGATACCATTGAAGAGGGACTTATTAGATTAGGCTTCAGTTACTTTAAAGATGAGCCCGAAAAGTCACAAAAAGTGTTCGAATTAATTACAGCTGAATTCCCAAATTATTTTGGAGGATACTATGGATTAGGACAATACTATGCATACAAAACGGAGGGTAATAATAAGTTGGCTATAGAAAATTATAGAAAAGTAGTAGAACTGAATCCATCAAATGAACAACGACTTGTTAATCGTTCTAAAAATATGATTCAAAAATTAAGTAAATAAAAACTGTGCTTAACAATGCTATAAATAATTACTTGTTCTTGCCCACTTCTAAAAAATCCTTATGAATTTTAAGTTTAGTATGTGCTTTAAAAATTAAGTATTAACCTACGTAACTACTAATAGCTTAAATTGCAAGCAATAATTAAAAAATGGATGAATTAAGTAAAATATTAAAAGAATTAATTGGGTTAACAGAAAGCGAATGGGAGGTATTTGCTAATCAATTAAAAAGACAAAAGCACAAAGCTAAAACCATATTAATAGACGAAGGTAAAACGGCAAAATCGTTATACTTTATTGAATCTGGATTATTTAGAACATATAAAAAAATAGACGATAAAAATATTACAACCTATTTTGCTTGCGATAAGCAATTTGTAACCGTTTTTAACAGCTTTATAAACCAAATACCTTCGTCGGAAGTTTTAGAAGTTATTGAAGATAGTATCGTTTATGAACTATCTTCACATAGCTTACATCAGTTATATAAAAACTCTTTAAAATTTGAAAAATTTGGAAGAATTTTAGCCGAAAGAAATCATCTCTGTGCTTTAGAAAGAACTTTAACAATGCAGACAAAGTCGGCAAAAAAGAAATACTTAGATTTTTTAAAAAATTACGATAAAAAAATTGTAACCAGAGCACCTCAACACCAAATTGCAAGTTTCCTTGGTATAGCCTCAGAGTCGCTAAGTAGAGTTAGAAAAGAAATTCTCATTTCATAACAAATGTCAAGAAGTAAATAATAAAACGGTTATTTCTTTGTGTTTTATAATTTTAAAAAATAAACACAATGAAAATAAAAAAGAAAATAATGTTGTCAATTATTATAATACTTACACTATTTAGTATTAGCATTTTGTACAACTCTTGGTCATTTAGTGCTGTAGCTTGGTCTCCATTGCCAGTACAAAAACAAGAAGGGGCCTTAGCAGAGAATGAATTATTAAAAACAACAGAGCGAATTAATTTAGAAGGTTGGTATGGCCCAGAAGACATTGCTGTAGATAATCAAGGAAACTTATACTGTGGAGTACATATTTCTAAAACGGACTTCACAGATGGAAGGGTTTTAAAAATTGATACCTCTGGAAACGTTTCTGTTTTTTCTAATTCAAACTCTTGGGTTGCAGGGTTACATTTTGATAGCAATCAAAACCTTATTGCTTGCGACTTAGAAAGAGGCTTAATAAGTATCGACCAAAACGGTAAAATAAAAACTTTGGCTAGCGAAGATGAAAATGGCAACAAGTTTCTAATACCTAATGATGTAGATATCGCCAAAGATGGAATAATCTATTTTACAAATACATCATCAAAACTAACCTTTAGCAATAAGCATATTTGGAAACTATTAATGGAAGCTAAACCAGATGGCGGGCTTTACAGTTATAACCAAAAAACCAAACGCGTAAAAACACTTATAGATGGAACATATTTTGGAAATGGAGTTGCTGTATCTCAAAACGATGATTTTGTTTTAATGGTAGATTTAGCAAGATATAGGATCATTAGATATTGGCTTAAAGGGGATAAAAAAGGCACTAAAGACATTTTTTTAGATAACTTGCCTGGTTTTCCAAACGGAATTTCTAGAAGATTAGATGGTAGTTTTTGGCTTGGTTTTTCTACCAAAAGAGATGAAAGCTTAGACAATATACACTCTAAACCACTAGTAAAAAAAATCGTTTACGGCCTCCCTTCTTTTTTGCAACCCAAAGCAGTACCATACGGAATGTTAATGCACTTAAGTAGTACTGGTAAAATTCTAAAAACATATTACGATACATCTGGAGCGTATGTAGCAGAAGCGACCTCGGTTGAAGAGCACAATGGCTACCTTTACTTGGGTGGAGATACATCTGGGTATATTTCGAAATATAAATTAACAGAAACAAACAAAAACCTTAGGTAAATTACTTACACGACATAGTCTCTATATCAGGAGCAAATACAGTATTTAAAGAGACAGTAAGTGTTCCTGATTATATTAAATTTATGGCCCAAATTCGAGTCCAGCAGATTTTAAGAAAGAAAAACCTTCTACCGAAGCTTTACAAGACATTTATGCATTCTCATTATCTATAACAAATACATTAGAACATTTATCTTTCAGCGATTTATAAAAAACTAAAGTTAGCTAGATTAAAAAAGTTTATAATACGTAGTAACAATAGCCCCTTTATTATTATCTAAATCAAGAGATAGCAACTGTTTTTGTGTTATTACTTTTAAGTTAAATGGAGGCGCTAATAAATCTAGTCCGCTATCTTTTTTTAATCGAATACCCTGTCCAGAAATAATATCTTTATTGGGTGTAAAATTTCCCTTGGGCAAATGCTCCGTTACAATAACATGCTTATAATTAACTAGTTTACGCGCAACATTTTGCACTTCCGCATTAGATAAATGCTGTAATACTTGCCTTAAAATAGCACAATCGCCTACAGGTAAATTATCTACAGCTATGTCCAAACATTGAAACTCTAAATGCGCAGCTTTAAATTTTTCTGTATTTCTCGCTATCAGGTCTGTTACTATATCTACAGCTACATATTTTTTAGTATACTTTACTAACTCTTTTCCTACATTAAAATCACCACAGCCCAAATCGCATACTACTAAAGGCGTTTTAAAAGTGGTTAAAAATGTTTTTAAAACGTCTATATACGGATTTACTATTTCAAGATTATGAGAGCCTTCACCAGAGTAAAAATCGAACGTTTTATGACCTCCCCAAAGTTTCATTTTATATACTTGGGTCATTGCATCTTTAGTAGGCCAAGGTTTTTTTGTTTTTTTAAGTCCTTTCCCTCCAGCTTTCATACATACTTTTTTAGGGGCTATTTATATATAGATAGACAAACGTACAAATTAAATTCTAATTCCTAAATACAGAAATTCCAGTAAAAACCTTGTACACTATTCCTTTTTGCTATCTTAGTACACAAGTGTAAACAACCATTTTTTTAAGTAATTTGGTTAATAGAAAATTAAAACTTATGTCTATAAATATGAGTACAACGAGCCATTATGACGAACGCATTGCGAAAATGACATTTGTTTCCGTATACCCGCATTATGTAACAAAAGTTGAAAACAAAGGAAGAAGTATAGAAAAGCTACATCAAGTTATTGAATGGTTAACGGGATATAATAACAAAAAACTAGAAGCACTTATTAAAGACCAGGTACGTTATTTAGATAAACTTGTAGATGAATTAGCTAGAGGTCGTAAAATGGAAAAAATATTACGTGTTACCTAACATAAAACAAAACCTCCTTTATTCGAGAGCCCTACAATGTCTAAACTAAAACCAAACAACTTTTTAAAAACAATGTCTTCTTTAAGACAAGAAGAGCATCTAGTTATACACGATGATGTTTTAAAAACAACAAAAAGTGAGGATGACGATGTGCTTTTATTTTTAGAGCAAGATTATGAAAACGAAAGTTTAAACTATCCCTTTACGCCTCCTAAATTTAATCCAAAAGCTGCGCTTTGGGCTAGTAAAATAGTCTACTATTCGGCTTTATTATTATTACATCGCAAAGACACAAAAAAAGATTTAACCATACTATTTCCTAATTTTGAAGGAACTATTAACGCTTCTGCTATACTCTCGGCAGATTTATGTTTACGTTTTGTACCTCAAATTAATTTTGAGCTAAAACGTATTGATGCAGAAGACCCTTTAATTCTAATTTTAGAAACTATTTTAAAGACCTGGCATTATTCTGCTATACACAACGATTGCATTCCTCCAGCTATAGACTATGCAACCTTTTTTAAAAATGATTGTTTAACTCAACTATATCTAAACAGAATTATTGAAAGAAAACAATTACAGTGGGCAGAAATACCCTATATAAATACGCTATTACACAATAGACTTGGTTACTATAAAAACCATTTTTGGAACACTCTAAAACCAAATGAAATTAAAACAAATGAACACTAATATAGAACAATTAAAAGCTGTTTTACAACATATAAAAACAACCTTTATAGGTAAAGATGATGTTATAGATTTACTAGGTATTAGCCTTATTGCTAAAGAAAACACTTTTTTATTAGGGCCTCCTGGTACTGCTAAAAGTGCCATTGTAAAAGCCCTCTCTAAAGGCATTGAAAATGGTAAAAATTTCGAGTATTTATTAACTCGTTTCACAGAGCCTAATGAGCTTTTTGGACCATTTGATATTAAAAAATTAAGAGAAGGAGAGCTTGTTACCAATATAGAAGGCATGATGCCAGAAGCCTCCATGGTATTTTTAGATGAAATTTTTAATGCTAATAGTGCTATTCTTAATAGTTTACTTATGGCTCTAAACGAAAAAGTATTACGCCGTGGTAAACAAATATTAAAACTTCCTGCTTTAATGTTTGTTGGAGCAAGTAATGTACTCCCAGAAGATGAGGCCTTAGGCGCCTTATTTGATCGTTTTTTAGTAAGAGTAAAATGCGATTATGTAAACCCCGATTTACTAAATCAAGTACTGCTTGCTGGGTGGAAATTAGAAAAAAATGATATTAAAACACCACCAACTGTTACACCAGAACTAATTACTGCTTTACAAGCTCAAGCAAAACAAGTTAATCTTAGCCCTATTATTAACACTTACGTAGATGTAATACACAATATACGTAATACGGGTATTAATGTATCAGACAGACGTGCTGTAAAGCTTCAAAATCTTATAGCAGCA
Source organism: Pontimicrobium sp. MEBiC06410 (assembly GCF_053601615.1). Lineage (NCBI taxonomy): Bacteria > Pseudomonadati > Bacteroidota > Flavobacteriia > Flavobacteriales > Flavobacteriaceae > Pontimicrobium > Pontimicrobium sp. MEBiC06410. The sequence continues at coordinate 247,075 of NZ_JBSHNT010000149.1, read as the reverse complement.
AGCGCTGTAATGTGTCATCGAGAAGAAGCCATTCTATCCGACTTATGGGTGTTAAAATACGTATGGGAAACCGAAGAGCAAATAGAAATACTTGAAGGCATCATTAATAATATTATTGAAAATGATATTACCGAAAGTTCTCACCCTCAAGCTCTATACAATAAAGCTCCAAACTCTGAAGACGTTATTAAAGAGGTTAATTTATTAAAAGAGCAATGGGCTAACGAATCATTATCTTTTGAAGAGCAGAATATTATAAAAGACAAATTACGCTATATACAGAGTAGAGCAGATTGGATTTCTAACCCAGAACAGAAACAATATATAAAAACAGAGATTGATGCATTATGGCAAAGCATTCTTCAAACCCTTTAGACTTTATAGTACTCACTACTAAAGAGTACATGCAATCATTATCGCAAATAAGGCACTTTAACAACCTTAAAGTTGCTTTTAGTGGTAATGATATTTGGATTAAAGGTTTTAGTTTAGAACAAATAAATGGCCCAGAAGTGAATACACTTCCCTCTAAATCTATATTTTATATTAAGGAGCTCTTATTATTTCCTAAGGACAGTTTATTACCAAAAACAAAATTACCAACGGCATTGTTATGGTCTCCAATTGCACAAGCCTTAGTAATAGAAGAACCAAAAATTAATTATAACTTTTTTGGAATTCACGATACCATAACTCCAAAAATTGTGCCTTCAAAAAAAGAACAAAGCACCTCTGCTATTTTAGCAATGCTTAATTTAAGTACAAAAGAAACAATAGAAAGTACGGCTTCGTATAGGTTTAATAACTTAAAATACACCATTATAAATACTAATGTATTATTAATTATTGGTACACCAACATTACCTATACAAGGCGATAGCTATTGGCTAGACCAAGACTTTTTATTTCCTAACGGACATCATTTAGAATACCCTATTTTAAGTTCTAATATTAATGCTAAAATAAATCCTTCCAGCTTATATTATGTATTGTGGCATAAAGACAGTAGTTATAGTTTAATTCCAAAATTAGATTGCCTCCCTTTAAGTATTAGCTCATTTAGATTGTCGTTATCTAGCACTAAAATATAACTATGCATAATTATTTTAAACCCTATAAAAACTATTTCTGGGAGTGGCAGGCTGCAAACTCAGAGGCTCCTAGTTATACTAATTATGTTAGTGCCATCCCTAATGGGCAAACCATTGCTTATTTTGATTCAATTTTAAATGATTTAGAGGATTTGGTAATACAAGGAATCCCGCCATTTGGGAGCTTTTTATTAGTTTTAATTGCTAGTAGTAATACTATTCAAGACGCTACTTTTAGCAAGTTTAAAACCGATTTAATTACAGAGCATGGACAGTCTAATAAAACAATTACAAATGCTATTATAATTTTAGATTATATCTGGGATTTACCTGAACACTATAAAACTGGGGAAAACAAAACGCAATTATTTCAAAATTTATTTAAAAACTGCCATAACAGATTAAGTAAAAATAAATCTAGATTGTTACTAGATAATACAAGAAAAGGACACTCTCATTACATGATGCAGCAAACAAGAGAGGCTGTAACTTATAAAACTGTAGAGGAAGACTTTAGAATTATCGCTTTGCTTGTAAGACGTTTTAAGTCTCCTCAAGATATTATTAATACTATTAATAACGTACCAGTAAATAATGAACTTGTAGAGACTATAACAATAGAAAAACGTTTATCTCCAGAAGTTGAAACCAATAAGAATCTAGTAGACCAATTAATAGAACATAAAGACACATACCAAATAGGAAGTTTAATAAAACGAATTTGGTCTGGGTTAAATATACCAATGCATAATAGTTTACCAAGCAATCAACCTTTAGGTGGTGTTTCGGACATTACTAATAAAGGAGATTTTAGTAGATTATTAATTTCTGAATTTGCTCACGACGATGATACGTTTATGTCTAGAATAGCAAATAACGAAGCTTTATATATAGAAAGAGAAACGCCTCCAGAGCATAATACTAAAGAGCGTATTTTTTTAATTGATGCCTCTTTAAAAAATTGGGGCATTCCCAAATTACTCTCTTTTGCTACAGCAATAGCTATAGCTACACATCCTAAATCGGATTTTTCGTATCGTGTTTATAGTATTGGAGACCATTATAAAGAAGCATTTATAGGCTCCACATTACAAGTTATAGAGAGTCAACATTTTTTATCGGGTACTTTACATTGTGCCAATGGGCTTCAATCGTTTCTAGATGAGCATACCGAAATAAACGCACAGGAAGTTTTTTTACTTACCGAAGAAGACAGCTTAAATAATAGTAGTTTACAAAATGTAATTTACACTAATTACAATACTATTAACTACATTATTACGACTAAAACAGATGGTGCTATTAATTTTTATAAACATCAAAATAAAAACAGAAAACATTTTCAGCACATTGTATTACCTTATCAAGAAATATGGGAATCTCAGAAACCAAAACCTAAGCTTCAGCAACCTATAAGAAGTAACGATTTACAATTAGATCACATCTTATTAGAACCAATAGATAAGTCGAACGCTGTTGTTATTCCGTATAAGAATGAAGTATACATTATTCAAAACTCTAATCTCTATAATTTAACTTCTAAAGGCATCAATAAAGGGCTTCAACTAGTGTATGAAAGGTTTCCATATAATTATAATTACCGTTATACGATTAAAACTAATGAAAAAAAAGAACGCCTTTTAGTTTCTTTTTCTAATAGAATGCGCCAAACGCAAACATTAAACCTTAGTACTAAAGAGCTTAAATCAAAACGTATATATAATAAAGCTTTTGATAATAATCCGGCTATTTTATATACTTCCGAAAACAATATTATTTTAACTAACAAAACCGATTTTTGGTCTATTGCTGACGACTCTAAATTATATAAGCTGAATGGAGGCGCTTCTTATCATGAATCCTTATTAAAGCATCAAGAAGCTATTTCTAATTTTAGGAGACAGCTTAGAGTAGACAAAATTAATTATAACATTCTTAAAAATGTAAGCGGTATTACTATAGAGTATCAAGACTCCAAATACTTCTTTATAGAAATTTCTGGGTTTACATTAGAAGACTCAAATTTACTAGCTAAGAACAAATCTTCATATTACTATCGTACTTTCGAAAACTCAATACCATTTAAAGCCAAAACAACACTCTATTTAAAACGAATTAGTGGCAACCCATTAAGTCTTATTAAACTCTTAAAAGTGAAGTTAAATATTTCTTTGCAGGACGCTCAAAAATTAGTTGCTAATGCGCCATCTATACTTGTAAGTGATTATAGTATTGAAAATGCTGAAACACTCAAACAAGAAATAGAAACTCTAGAGGCTATATGTTATATTAAAACAGATTATTTTGAAACTAAAGATGGTAGTACGATACATGTAAAAAACGGGCAATTTATTTTTAAAAGCAGCCTAGCTACTATTCCTATGTTTTATATAACAGCCGTTTTAAATTTTAAAATTGCAATGGCTACGCATAGCGAATTTGCAGGGAATAGTTATTTTTTACCCGTAAATAATAAGCTAACAACAATTAGCTTGGATAACTTTAAAACTAAATATATTAATCCATTTATAAGCCATATTATTACACATGAAGGTTAATATTACCCCAACTAAATCTAACACTCATTCCCTAAAAGGGATTATTATAAAAGGGCATACTCCTAACCTATGGCTTAATGCTTTGCAATTTTTAAATGTAGATTTAGTCCAAACGCCTATCTACGCTATTGCAAGTGCTAATGTAAATGAGCTGTATGGTTGCTTTGTTATGTTATCTACATTTAATGAGAGTGTAAAGCAGCTAAACGTTATTCTCTTTCAATCTATTCATGATTATATATACATCCCTGAATTCTCTAAAATAAGCCCGAAGCTTTCAAAAAAGGAAGCCGAATCTGTTTTTAATCATCCTCATATATTTCATCCAGATTTTGGTTGGGTTACATTAAACGAGCCTATTTTGTGGAATAACATATTGCAATTAGAGCAACCACAACATATAAATATTACTAAACCAGCAAAAACAATATACAGTCCACAAACTATTAAAAGCTTTCAATTAATTGCTGATGAAGAAATCGATATTATAAAAGCATTAGACTTAAAAGTTGAACCTCCAAAAAAAGAAACGCTAAATGGTTTTGACAAAGCCAAATTAAAGCTTTTTAAAACACTTTTTACATCTAAACAAAACAGCAAAGGCGGTTTTGATGTTGAGGGCAAAGGGTTATTTAAATGGCTTAATACCTCAGCTAATAGAAGCCACTCTACTAAATCTAAATGGAAAAAAGATTTCGAAAAGCTATTACTTAAAAATCAAAAAGAAACAGACAAACTACTTTCGCTATTTAAAAGCAATCCAAACTTAGCACTGTCTAGGGCACTACCTTTGGATATGCTAGGCACTTCTAGAGATGATGGTGGTGGTGTTTTTAAAGTATTTGGTTCTAAAAAAGGTGGAGGCAATTCTTTTTCTAAATTAATTTCTAAACTAGTAAAATGGGGTCTATTTTTTATAGTAGCACTTCTTGCCATAAAACTATTTAGCGGAATTACTAATAGTAGTCTATTGGGCTTGTTTACAACGCTTTTAAAAGTCATCGTTTTTACATTGGTAATTATTATAATCTTAGCTATTATTAATAGCTTTAATAGAAATACTAAAGGTGCTGACAATTCTGCTACCATAGATTCTGAACGCATGGAAGCTTTAAGGAAAGAGTATGAAAAGCTTGCAGATGAAGCTATTAAAAACAAGGATTACAAAAAAGCAGCATCTATTTATATAAAACTATTAAAAAACCACTTTAAAGCGGCAACAATTCTAGAAGAAGGAAAGTACTATCAAGAAGCAGCTCTTATACATTTAAAGTTTACTAAAAACAAAGAACTCGCTGCAAAAGCTTATGAAAGCGGGAAATTTTACAACAAAGCTATCCCCCTTTACACCGAACTTAATCGAAATGAAAAAGTTGGTGATTTATATAAGCTTACTAATAATAAAATGGAAGCAGATAAGCATTACCAAATTGTAATAGATAACTATTTAAAACAATCACAATACGTAAAAGCTTCTTTAGTTTACAAATATAAAATTGAAGATACTACTAAAGCTCAAGCACCTTTACTTAAAGGTTGGCGAGAAAATAATGATGCGTATAATTGTTTAAATAATTACTTTGGAAACTTCTCTAATGAAAAACTATTAAAACAAGGAATCCATTCTATCTATAAAGAAGAAACTAATAGTGCTAACATTAATACTTTTTTAAAAGCTTTAAAGCACGAATACACGAGGCATGAAACGCTTAAAGATTATGCACAACATATAGCTTTCGATGCTGTTGCAAATTACATTAAAGACAATCCTAGTATTGCCTTTGCTTTAAGTAGTTTTAATCCAGACAATAGTTTATTAAATACAGATACAAGTAAATTTGTAAAACAAGAAAAGAAAAAAAGAAGACAATAAAAAAAGTCTACACTTTTGTGTAGACTTTTTAAGTTTTAGTGGGGAGAGCAGGATTCGAACCTGCGAAGACATAGTCAGCAGATTTACAGTCTGCCCTCGTTGGCCGCTTGAGTATCTCCCCAAAACCGGATGCAAATATAACTTAGTTTTATAAGTGTACAAAATAAAAATAGCACCTTTTTTTAATAAAATTAAATACTTATTGATAATGAATTACTTAAAAACAAAAAAAAGAGTCTTTAAATAAAAGACTCTTTTCATTTTTACAAATATTAATCTCTTATAAGCTATAAATAACTCTAAAGGTTAAAAATCTAGGCTGAATAAAGTATTCTGTTGCACTTACAGAAAAAGCACCTACACTTGTATTATTTTGTGCTTTAGTGTTTAATAAGTTTGTCGCTTTTAGCTCGTACTCAAACTTACTATCTTCATTTTTTCTGTATGCTAAAGAGGCATTCCAAAACTCGTAAGTATTAATAGAGGTCTCTTCGTTTCTATAGTCGTTAAACGTGTAGTCTGTTTTAAATGTTAATGTTTTAAATAATAGTGCATCGAAATTTACTGAAGGTGAATGTGTAAAAAACTTAGAACTTGATGTTCCTTGATTATTATCGTTTATAGTATAACCATATCTAATATCGAAATTTGGCGCCTTTCTAAAGTTAGAACTAAACTCCAATCTGTACGATTGCGTAAAGTTTTCATTACTAGACACTCTATTATTAATTAACTGATTAAATTTAGAATAGTTAAAGTTACCATTTATAGACGCTTTTATTTTACCAAATGTACGTTGGAAACGTCCAAAAGCATTAAAGCTTTCATCTGCAAAATCTGAATTTATAGATGAACTCACATTAACAACACTTCCTGGCTGGAATAAAGAGGTGTTTCTAATTCTATCTATGTTTTTAGTGTAGGATAGTCTACCAAATACATTAGTATAGTTAAATAAATTAAAACTAAAATAGTTTAAACTAATGTTATGAGCCAAAGCACTTTCTAAATTAGGGTTTCCAGAATATAACGAGTTATAATTATTTAATACCAACCCTCTTGCTAAATTAGTTACGTCTGTAAACTGTGTTTGCATACGGTAATTAAACTGTATTGTTTCGCTCTTTTTAAGTTGTATTAACATATTAAAGTCTGGTAATACTCTAAAGAAATTATCTTTTACCTCTGTTCCGAATTGGTTATTAACTGCACTGTATGTATGTGCTGAAACTCCTGGAGTAAATGTAAAAATTCCTGTTTTAAAACGGTAGTGTGCTCCTAAATAAACATCGCTAAATGTGTATTCTGTATTATTGGTATCTAAACCATCATTTGCTACTGGTGTTGGATCAAACCGTGTACCATTATCTAAAAATTGAAAAATTCCTGTATTAAATTTTTGTTTACTGTAAATAGTTCCTAAGGTAAAGTTGATATTACTTTTTGGTGTTAATACATTCCAATAATCTAGCTTAGCATCTACTTGATTAGATTTTACACGTTTTTCTTGTGCTATGTTATAGTTAGATTGATCTTCGTCTAAACCTAAACCTGCTGCTGTAACTCCATAGTTAGTTTTATCTTCTAAAATGGCATTATAGAATGGGTCTTCGTCCGAAATTTTATGCAATCCTTCAAAAGCAAAAATATTATTATCATTTAATGTGTAATAATAGTTTAAGCTTTGGTTTAAACTAAATGGTTTTGCTGTTTCAATTTGATCTATGTTTCCTATTACTGAGGATAAAAAGTTTTGATTTTGGGTTTCTTTAGATAGTTTTCCTAAAATATCATAGTCTAATTGATTATTTGCATTTGGTTGATATCTTGCATTAAGTTTTACTAAACCTTGATCGCTGCTCTGCCTTGTATTACTTGCCGTATTTTCATCAGGAATGTTTAAATCTGAATCTGTATACTCTACATTTCTATTTTCTTGAAGTCTTGTTCTACTGCTTGTAAATATAGCAAAACCACCTACATCTAATGCTTTGTTAGGAGAGACATTAAAGTTAGCTGCTCCAAATTTGGTATTAATATCTTTTGCTCTGTTATTTTGAAGGCTTGCAAAATTTAAACTACTGTTCCCTATATTAATATTAGTACCACTACTTTGGCTAGGTGCTCTAAAACCACCGCTAAAATTAAAGAAATCTCTACGTGTAAAGGCTAGTTCTCCAATATTATTTAAGTCTCCAATAAAGTTGATACTTTTCTCTGGGCTATAATAAAATAACTTTGGTTGCGCTATATATAGTTCATTATCTTCAGATTTTCCTCCTCCAACTGTAACATCTCCAAACCAAAAGTTCTTTTTACCTTCTTTTAATTTTATATTTATTGCAACATTATCTTGGTTATTTTGTACACCTTTTAATTGCCCTACTTCAGAAAAATTCTTTAAAACCTGTACTTTGTCTACAGCATTTGCGGGTATATTTTTTGTTGCTAATTTAGAGTCTCCATCAAAAAACTCTTTACCTTCTACTAAAACTTTAGAGACGACCTTACCTTCTACTTCTATTTGTCCATCTGTATTTATTTCGACGCCTGGTAATTTTTCTAATACGTCTTCTAGTTTTCGCTCTGTTCCATTTTTAAAGGAATCTGCATTATATACTAAAGTATCGCCTTTAATAGTTACAGGCATTTCGTACGTTAATTCTATCTCATCTAGTGTTGTATCGTTTTGTAAAATAAAATTCTTATCTATAGCTGCTTCTTTAGTTTCTATAAATTCTTCTTTAGTTTTCATACCAATATAACTTATCTGTAGTTTGTATTTGGTATTTTTCTCTAACGACAATTTATATTTCCCCTGTTCGTTAGTAATGCCATAAGAGTCTAGAATATTTGTTATTTGGTTTATTGCAACAACATTGGCTAACTCTAAAGGTTCTCCAATACTATCTTTTACTACACCTTCAAGCCTAACCTGGGCAATAGTTGTGCTAGTCGCTATTAAAAGCAACACTAAAATAATTTTTTTCATCTATATAAATTGGTTTGTTTTTTTAGTAATAAAAAGAAAATTATTAGCGATGTCTTCCTCCTTTGCCACGGTTTCTACCACCGTACATTTCTCGCATTTCTTCCATTTTTTTCTTAATAATATCGTTGTATTCTTTTTTTGTTACTTCTTTCCCTTTAGTTGGTTTTTTAATTTCAGATTTCTCTGCTGGATTCATTACTATTTTAGAACACAATAAGGTTGTACGCCCTGCATTAACTTCTAATATTAAACCTGGAAGCCCCCAATACTCACCTGGACCTTGATTTACTGGAATTTGCATAGTGTACCAAGCTGTTACTTCTATTTCTTTAGGCACTTCTATTTCAGACATAAAATCTTTAGTTTTATTCTCTGCATCTGTAGTTGTTTCAGCTGTTTTCTCTGTCTTTTCTGTAACTGCTTTATCGTCCTCTTTTATAGTGTTGTCTTTAGCTTTCTCCATGCTTCCACTAGCTGCTACACTTCTATTTCCTTTTTTCTCTGCCTTATCCTTTTCGTCTTTCTTGTCTTCATCTTTTTTACGCTTTCTACGCATATTCATAAAATCCATTTCATCTACCTTTTTCATAGCAGTAGCTTTCATACACATGTACTGACCAATTTGCTTAGTCTCTCCTGTCATTTTCCATTCTAATTTTTGTAAGTCTTCTTTAATTAAAAATTGCTTTCCAAAAAACTCTTGATCTTGCAAAAACTGATTGTCTTTTACATTTTTATATTGTGCTCCTGCAGTAAAACTCCCCATCATTCTTCCAAATCCTCCTCTACCTCCTGGAGCAGCTAATTTCTCTTCTTCTTTATATAAAGACTCAGTTTTGTTAAAGGTTAAAATGAATGTTTTTTCAAACATGCTCTTCATTCTTTCCATTATCATTTTTTTACGCTCTGGGCTCATTTTTCGCCCTCCCCAACCATCTAAATCCATTGTTGTTTTAGATTGGTATGTTGCTATGCCTTGAAAGCTATCTTGTGCGTATGTAAATGTTGATGCAAAAAGTGCTAAACAAGCAATTAGCGTTTTGGTAGATTTAAATCTCATTGTATTAAGTATTAGATTGAGTCTTAGTTTCTTATTTCTTCAAAAATACGATTATATAATAACCGTTAGACTCTTTTAGACTTAATATGTTACAGAGCGTTTAATTTTAATACGTTAAAATATTCTTAATTTTTTAAGAAATGTATTTGCTAGCCTCCAATACTAATGCTAAAATTATTTCCATCTCTATCTTTTCTTGAGAACTGTTCGTTCATTTCTTTAATTTTTTTATCTATAATAGCATCGTACTTTTCCTGTGTTATTTCTTTACCTTTTTTAGGCTCTACAATCTCTATTTTCTTTTTAGGGTTTAGCACTATTTTACTACAAATTAAAGTCTCTCTTCCATTATTAACTTCTAAGATTAAGCCTGGTAAACCATAGTAATTTCCTGGTCCGTTATTTACTGGTATTTGGGTTGTATACCATGCTGTTGTTATATATTCTTCCATTTCTGGAGCTTCGTTTTCATCTTCTTTTTCGCTTTCATTTCCATTAAAACTAAAGCTTGTTTTTATAACTTCTCTTTCTCTTTTTAAGGTTGCTTTATAACATGTGTATTCTCCAATATTTTTAGTTTCTCCTGTTAATTTCCAATCGAACGTTTTTAATGAGTCTTTTATTAAAAAAAGCTTACTAAACGATTCATTTTGGTTAACAAAACGTTTTTCCTTTGTGTTTTTATACAGTACGTCAGACCCACCAGTATTAATCATAACAACTTGCATCCCTGATGGCTGAGGCGCACTTAATTGCTCATCTTCTTTATATATTGAAGCTTCTTTATTAAAGGTTAATGTGTAAGTTTTCTCAAACTGTTTTTTAAGTTGAGCCATTACCATCTCTTTCATTCCAGAATCTACTTGTGTGCTATCTAATTTAATATCTAACTTTCTATGCGATTTGTAAGTGGCTACACCTTGAAAATCTTGAGCTAAAAGTGTACCAGATAGTAATACTGTAAATATTATTAATACTGTTTGTTTCATTGTTTTTATTATTTAATTATTATTACACTACAAAGGTGTCAATATTAGCTTATGTTTTTAGTTAACCAGTGTTAACGTGTGTTAAGCATCTGGTTTTCTTTACTTTTAACACTTACTTTTGACCTATGAATAGTAAAAAACTAAAATGGATTTTGTATGTAATATTATTTGTTATTGCTGGTACAATAAGTATTCAGGTGTATTGGAACTACAAAAACTACTTAACAAATAAACAACAGCTTATTAATGATGTACAAGTAAGCTTGGATAATGCTGTAGATGGATATTTTGAAAACTTGGCAAAACAACAAACACGCCATTTTTTCTCGCGTAACAGCATCTACTCTAGCGGTCCTATATATAACTACTCTTCTTTAGATGTATTAATTAATGAATTAGAAAACACAAACTTAGATTCTGTAGCCCCCCTAAATGTTAACGAAAGTATACAGGTTTATAAAACTAAGCATAACGATTCCATTTTTACAAAAATTAGGCATGGCCATTTTAACCCTTTTGAAAAAGACTCTCTTTGGAGTAATGTTCAAGATTCATTAAATAATAAATTTGAAGAATTAACATCCAAAGTTGTTATTTCTATTACTAGTGATTCTTTACAATTAAAAAATATAGATTCGTTATTAAAAATAGAGTTTCAACGTAAAAATTTAAACTTAAATTATGGATTGAGTTTTAAATCTCCAGTTAGTAGCACACAGTTTTTTAACACCAAAGCTATAGATTCTTCTGCCTTAAAAACGACTTCAAAATCTATGTTTTTACCAGAATATAGTAACCTAAGTGTTTATTTTAGTAATGAAACAAAAATCATTTTAAAACGTATTCTTTCTGGTATTTTAATTTCTATTTTACTTGTTCTTGCGGTTATTAGCTGCTTAATATATATGTTAAAAATTATTAGGCATCAAAAAGAACTTGCCGAGGTAAAAAACGATCTTATAAGTAATATTACACATGAATTTAAAACACCAATAGCTACTATTAGTGTTGCCCTAGAGGGTATTAAAAACTTTAATGTAATAGATGACAAGGCTAAAACAAAATCATATTTAAACTTATCCACCAACCAACTTTCTAAGCTAACGCTTATGGTAGAAAAATTGTTAGAGACCGCTTCTTTAGATAGTGATAGTTTAGAATTAAAAAAAGAGAGTGTAGATATTGTAAATGTATTACAATTAATAGTAGATAAGCATAAAATACAAGTAAAAGATAAGACTATTAACTTTAAGACCTCATCAAAAATTATACTAACTAATGTAGACCTTTTTCATTTTGAAAATGCTATTAATAATATCATTGATAACGCTATTAAGTATGGTGGCAATATAATTTCTGCAACACTTATTGAAAAAGAAAATACTATAGATATATTAATTAGTGATAATGGTAATACATTAACTCAAGCTAATGTAAATCAGATTTTCGAAAAGTTTTACCGTGTACCTAAAGGTAATACGCATGATATTAAGGGCTTTGGAATTGGGCTATACTATACTAAAAAAATTATTGAAAAACATGAGGGTACAATTTCTGTTATTCTAAAAAACAATACCACTTTTAAAATAGTCATCCCTAAAATTTAAATGCAGCAATTTTCATTATTATGAATACACAACAAAAAACAACCATATTATTAGCTGAGGACGAACCAGCTTTAGGGCAGATCATTAAAGAAAGCTTAGAGACTAGACATTTTAATGTATTGCTCTGTGAGGATGGAGAAAAGGCACTTACCACGTATAAAAATGAACAGCCAGAATTGCTTGTTCTAGATGTTATGATGCCCAAAAAAGATGGATTTACGCTTGCTAAAGATGTAAGAACTATAGATAACAGTATTCCTATTATTTTTTTAACCGCAAAATCGCAAACACAAGATGTTGTAGAAGGTTTTACTATTGGTGGTAACGATTACTTAAAAAAACCTTTTAGTATGGAAGAGTTAATTGTACGTATAAATAATTTATTGCAACGAACAACTATTCAAAAAACATCTGAAATACTTAAAATAAGCGATTATACTTTCGATTTCCCGAAACAAACTCTACAGTATAAAGCCGAAACCGTAAACCAATTAACGCACAGGGAAGCTCATTTACTATTTCATTTAATAAAAAATAAAAATCAGGTATTAGATCGTTCACTTATATTAACTAAGCTTTGGGGAAACGATGATTTTTTTAGTGCTAGAAGTATGGATGTATTTATTAGCAAGCTTAGAAAAAAGCTAAAACAAGACGATACGATACAAATAATTAACGTGCGCGGGTTTGGTTACAAATTAGTGTATTAAAATTGGTTTAGTTTTTGTAATTTGCTTTACAATGAAAATTACATACTACCTATTACTGTTTGTCTCTTATTTTGCTATTGGCCAAGAGACACTAACTACAACAATACTAGATAAAACTCCGTTTAACGGAGACAATGTTGTTAGTATAGACAATTTTAAAACGTTGTTTTATACTAAAGACAATACATTTATTGCACAAAAAGCACAAGGAAACTTAAAATACAGCAACATACAATTAGGGACGATTACTACTGTAAACACATTTAATCCTTTAAAAATAAATATTTTCTATAAGGCTTTTAATACTGTTATTATACTAGATAATAGATTAGCCGAAATTTATAGATTAGATTTTAATACTGTTACGCCTTATAAAAACGTTTCTCATGTTTCTACTGGAAGCGATAATACTTTATGGTTATTTAATCAAGACTTACAAATTTTAGAGTTATTCGATTATAAAATTAACAAAACAAGGGCTGTAACATTGCCTGTAAAAAGTAAAGTGCTAGATATGGTAAGTAATTATAATAATTGCTGGCTACTTACAGAAAACTATTTATATGCTTATAATTACTTTGGTAGTTTACTTTATAAAATAGAGAATAAAGGGTTTACTGCTCTAAAAGAAAATAATGACAATTTAATTTTACAAAAAGAAAACGCGTTATTTTATCTTAATAAAGAGACGAATACTATTAACCCTATTGCAATTCCTAATTTATTAATAAAACAGTTTTTTGTAACCAACGAAATCCTGTATATTTACGCCGATGAATTTCTTCATCGTTACCAACTAAAAAAGAAATAAATATGCACGTTGCCATTGCCGGAAACATAGGAGCAGGAAAAACTACGCTTACAAAACTATTAGCTAAACATTATGGATGGGAAGCTCAATTAGAAGATGTAGTAGATAATCCTTACTTAGACGATTTCTATAACCAAATGGAGCGCTGGAGTTTTAACCTACAGGTTTACTTTTTAAATAGTCGTTTTCGTCAAGTCTCGCAAATACGTGAAAGTGGTAAAGATATTATACAAGATCGTACTATTTATGAAGATGCTCATATTTTTGCTCCAAACTTACATGCTATGGGCTTAATGACAAATCGTGATTTTGAGAACTATAAATCTCTTTTTGATTTAATGGAAGGATTTGTACAAGGTCCGGATTTATTAATTTACTTAAGAAGCTCTATTTCTAACTTAGTATCGCAAATTCATAAGCGTGGTCGTGATTATGAAAACTCAATAAGCATCGACTATTTAAGTCGTTTAAATGAGCGTTACGAAGCATGGATTACTGGTTATAATAAAGGTAATTTGTTAGTTATTGATGTTGATAATTTAGATTTTGTATCTAATCCTGAAGATTTAGGTAGTATTATTAACAAAATAGATGCCGAAATTAACGGCCTTTTCTAGATTATATAAAACCATTTTTCTTTGCATGTGCAATAGCCTGTTCGCTACTTTCAACCAATAATGCTGGTGTTGCTTTATAATTACCTAACAAACTTTTTACTCTAAGTAGTTTCTTTTTGTGGTTAACACTTCTTAAATAAATAGCTTTAATTCTATTAGGAAAGCGTTCTGCAATTTCAATATAAATATCTAGATCGTGTTCTCCACTATCTCCTATTAGTATAAAAGGAAGCTTAGGGTACATTTTTAATAAATTTAATATTTCTTTTTGTTTTCTAGGAATCTTAACATTCGATTTACGTTTTAAAATATCTCCAAAACTTCTTAATAAAATAGGACCTTTAGGAAAATTATTTTGTTTTAAAAACAATTCTAAATACCTATACAAATTCCATGGACTATGACTTACATAAAAAATAGGATTCCTTTCATTACCCGTTTTACCTCGATGCAATTGGTGATAGAATTCGGCAGCACCTTCTAGGGGCAATCTATTTTTAGCAGCTTTAAAAAAGGTATTAAATAACAATCTCCATTTTAGTGTAGAAGCAACACCTGTATACAGTATGGTATCATCTATATCGCTTACAACTCCAAATTGAGCGGCTTTAGATGGAATTAAAATTTCTGCAGGAAACTTATTATTGTTTTGAATTTTCCGCTTTATATCTATATCACTATATGAAATATGAAACGTTAGCCAGCCTTCGCTATTAGTATATTTTGTTAGGTCTTTTAATTCGGCTTTAACTTTAAAGTAGCCCTTATAATTTGTTTTTGTTTTTATAACCTTTCCATTAGGTAATATAATATCTAAAGGAGTGTTTCTAATTTCATCAGACTCAAAACGCTTCCATGTATTTACTATAAGCCTAAACCAACTTTTATCTTCTAAATCTATAGATTCGTCTTCTAAAGCTCTACCTCGCAAATAAAAAAACATATCACTGCCGTAGCTATTAAATGCTATAATTTGTAGTGGGTCTTTTTTAAAAATCGACATATTTCTTTTTTAGTGCTCTTTTTATTTTTACTGAGTAGTAATGTAAACGAGAAGTAAATCTATACAAATATATATAGTAAAACAATTTTCATGTTATTCTTTTATATCTATTATATTTTAAATAATTTATGCTTTCTAAATTTAACTGCTATTTATGCTTAATCTTTTAAAAAAAACAGCTTCAAACTCAGCTCCAATTTTTATAACTCCTAAATTTAGTTTAAAAGACTTAAAATCTATTATAAATGCAGATATTCCTTATATAGGTACTACACTTTATAAGTGTAATACAACTCCAAACAAACTTATTTTAGATTATGATATTAAAGAAGGAAAAGATACAATTAAGGCTACTAGACTTCAGTTTATAAAAAAAGAAACTATTTTACATGTTACCGAAGAAGCGCTATCTATAAAACTAGATACTTACATAGAAACTAGTAATCACTCTAAAACAGATATTAAAAAGAATCCTGTTTTTATTGCTATACAACACTATATTTTAAACCTTCAAGATGATGGTTTATATGCTTTGCATAATAGTGAAAAGCTCCCCTACATCCAGTATATTAATGCTTTTACAAAAAATTATATTTTTCATCAACTTTATAATAATGAACAGGTTTTAAGCATTCTCAATATAAACTCTATATTATTTAATGATGCTACGGTGAATTCTAAAGGTTATACTTGGCACTTTATAATTACATCGTTTAGGGTTTTACTTATTGGAAACAACGATAATACAATGCAGATTATAGACATTTCTAATGAAAACATAGTTTTACACGAAAAAAGGGGAAAAGATCTTATAGAAGGTAAAGCCTTTTCGTTTTATACAGATTTTATGAATGATTCCTTATATGCAGCCTTATTTCCTGTAGTGTTAACAAAGGAATCCCGCATTGTCATTTTTGCAGATTGTATTCTTAAGGACTCTAAAGCGAAGGCCAAAGTTGTAGGCTTAGCTTCAACTTGTTATGCTATTGCTCATAAAACGTCTTCAAGTACTATTAATGATTTAAAGAGCCAATGCATTAGATATCTAAAATCTTTTCAAATAAAAAAAGAATATACAGCAACATTACTTTCTGTATTTAAATCTTTTAGTGAGACTACGCCATCTTTTGGAAAGGACTTAATTCAAATTTGTATTGATTGGGATATTAATTATAAAGAGCAATATAAATTATTTAAACTTTTATTAGAGTTAAAAGAGACTAAAGCTGTAAAACATACTATTGCTTTTTACGATTATTTTAAATTTCAGTTTTTAAAAGAGGTAAATAAAGAAGAGCTTTTGTTTGAATTTAATTTAACCTACGGCAAATTATTAGCTAAAGCTGAGCGCTATGAAGATGCTATACATGTTTATAGGGGTATTTACGAAACACTCCCCGACGATAGTATTATAGATTTATTACCAACCAATACTACAAATATATTACAAGGTGAAGGCGGACAGCAATTAAAAATAACGCTTTTAGAGGCTATTTTAAGCTGGCAAAAGAAACAACATGTAAATACTATAGATACCGATCTAAAACTAGCACAATTACAGCCGCTTTTAAACTACAGATTACTAGCCTTGCATGCTAGTAATGAAACTAAACAAAAAGCGCTGGATATAGAATATAGTTTACAACTTAAAGAATTACAGTATCATTATGTAAAGTACACCAAAGCGCATTATAAGCGTTTAATAAAAAATGATATTTTAAAAGATGTTGTTCCTGAATGTTTTAAATATGCTACTGGTTTTTTCGATTCGTTAAATAGTTACATTGCATCAATACAATCGCCTAATTATGATGCAGTTATTTCTTTTTCCGATAAATTAACTGCTACAAATTACCCTGAAGTTTATAAAATAATAACCAACATGTGCTATGCGCTTAGCATAAGTACGCCTGAATGTTATATAGGAAGGGCTAATTATTCTAATACTATTATTGGTGTTGAAGGTAGTCCGCCGTATTTAATTATTGGTGTTGATTTTATTGAGGTTAATAGTAAACATCAATTAAACAATAACGAACTTAAGTTTTTAGTCGCTACAGAGTTGGCTCATATTTATTTTGAACATACTAAAATAACATCTACAGATGTTTGGCGTGGTGCTGCAGAAAAAGGTTTTTCTTTCCTAACTACGGTATTAAGTATTATTCCTTTTGCTGGAAGCATTGGAAATTTACTTGGCAACCTTTCTAACGTTGATAAGTACACAAAGATTATTAAAAGTGTAGAAAAGGCTACAAATATTGCCGAAAAAGGCCAAAATATTCTAGATGTAAGCGAAAGATTAAACATTAGTTTAATTAGTAAAGCTGAAAGCGATGAAAGTAAATCGCAAAATCTATTGATTACTTCTAGATTAATGGAAATTATAGCTGATAAAGTTGCCCTACTTTTTTGTAATGACTTGCAGGCTGCAATAAAGGGAATTATATTAAGCTCTAACTTACTTGAAAAAGAGCTTGATACTATTAAAGATTATGGTTTACTTAATGTTTTAGAACGAAAAAATGATGATGGGAGTTTCCTTTATCAAGAGCTTATTATTAGAATAAGGAGTTTGTGTTCTTTTTATCTTTCGGATACTTTTGAAGATTTAAAGATGAAACTGTATTCCTCTTAAAATTATATAACTAAGACTAATTAATACAAAAAACCACGCCTATTCAGCGTGGTTTTTAAGAATTGAATATTTATAAACGAATAACTAAAAATTATTCTTTCACTATTATTTCTACTGTCTTTCTTTTTTCTCCTTTTGAGCTATCTAATTCAAAATGGTTTTTACCATGTACACCTTCTCCTTTCATTGCTTCAATTTTCTTATTAACGTCTTCTAGAGTCCCTTCTATAACTTCTTTTTTAGTACTTTCAACGCCATTTTCAACAATTACTGTAGTCACAATTGCTTTTGCATTTTTTGTAACATCATTAATTTCAGCAGAAATCGTTTGTGTAATATCTATATTATTTTCTAACATTGCGACACCTTCTTCTGTATGCCCTCCTAAAATAGGCGCTATTACTAATCCAATTAAACAGGTTAGTTTAATTAAAATATTCATAGATGGCCCTGATGTATCTTTAAAAGGGTCTCCTACAGTATCTCCCGTAACAGCGGCCTTGTGTGCATCCGATCCTTTAAACGTCATTTCTCCATTAATTTCTACTCCAGCTTCAAACGACTTTTTAGCATTATCCCAAGCTCCTCCTGCATTGTTTTGGAAAATAGCCCATAACACTCCACTTACGGTAACTCCTGCCATATAACCTCCTAACATCTCTGCAACAAGCTTATGGTTTTCTGGGTAGATTAAAATTCCTATTAAAACAATAACAATAGGAAAACCTATAGTTAATATTCCTGGTAATAGCATTTGTTTTAAAGAGGCTTTAGTAGAAATATCTACACACTTATCGTATTCTGGCTTTCCTGTTCCTTCCATAATTCCAGGAATCTCTTTAAACTGTCGTCTTACTTCCTCTACCATCTCCATAGCTGCTTTACCTACAGAACTCATTGCTAATGCAGAGAATACTACTGGCACCATACCACCAACAAAAAGCATTGCTAATACTGGTGCTTTAAAAATGTTTATTCCATCGATATCTGTAAAGGTTACATAAGCTGCAAATAATGCTAATGCTGTTAATGCTGCAGATGCAATAGCAAATCCTTTTCCTGTTGCTGCTGTTGTATTCCCAACTGAGTCTAATATATCTGTACGTTCTCTTACAATTGGTTCTTGCTCACTCATTTCTGCAATACCTCCTGCGTTATCGGCTATAGGTCCAAAAGCATCAATAGCTAATTGCATTGCTGTTGTTGCCATCATTGCTGATGCCGCCATAGCTACTCCATAAAATCCTGCAAATGCATATGAAGCCCAAATGGCGATAGCAAATAATAAAACGGAACTGAATGTAGAAATCATTCCTGTTGCTAAACCTGCTATAATATTTGTTGCGGCTCCTGTGCTAGATTGTTGTACAATATTTAAAATAGGCTTTTTACCTAATCCTGTATAGTATTCTGTAAATGATGAAATCGCTGCTCCTACTACTAACCCAACTAGTGTTGCATAAAACACCCTCATAGAAGAAATATCTTGTAAGCCTTCTCCAAAAAATTCCATTTTCATAGTTTCTGGAAGCATCCATGTAACTAGGCCATAACAAGCAATAGCAACTAATGCTATAGAAGTCCAGTTTCCAATATTAAGTGCCTTCTGTACTTGTGCTTCTTTTGCATCGTTAGATGATATTTTCACTAAAAAAGTACCAATAATAGAGATTATAATTCCTACTCCTGCAATTGTCATTGGCAATAAAATTGGGCCAATTCCTCCAAAAGCACCCTCTATGGCTCCTCCCATATCTTTTATAATGTAGTTACCAAGAACCATTGCTGCTAGTACTGTTGCAACGTACGAACCAAATAAATCGGCTCCCATTCCTGCTACATCTCCTACGTTATCTCCTACGTTATCTGCAATTGTTGCTGGGTTTCTTGGATCATCTTCTGGAATTCCTGCTTCTACTTTACCTACTAAATCGGCTCCAACATCTGCTGCTTTAGTGTAGATTCCTCCTCCTACACGCGCAAATAAAGCAATAGATTCTGCTCCAAGAGAGAACCCTGCTAATGTTTCTAACACTAGTGTCATGTCTGTAGTATTTGTCCACTCTCCGCCCATAAACATTTGGTAGAATAGTATAAAGAAAGCTGTTAAACCTAATACTGCTAAACCTGCAACACCTAACCCCATTACTGTACCTCCTCCAAAAGAGATATTTAATGCTTTAGGTAAACTTGTTTTTGCAGCTTGTGTTGTTCTTACATTTGTTTTCGTTGCTATTCTCATTCCTATATTACCTGCTACTGCAGAAAAAACAGCTCCAATAATAAATGCTACTATAATTAGATAACTTGTAGAGTCTACTACGGTAGCTACTCCCGCTAAAGCTATACTTGCTCCTATCACAAAAAATGTAAGTAGTTTATATTCTGCTTTCAAGAAGGCAAGAGCTCCTACGTATATGTGATCTGAAATTTCTTTCATCTTACCATCTCCTGCATCCTGCTTCATTACCCAAGAGCGTTTAATAAGCATGTAAATTAAACCTAATACTGCCAATATAATTGGCACATAAATCATTATTGATTCCATATTATTTTTGTTTGATTAGTTTCTTAACGAACGCTAATGTAATAAATTCAGTGTTAAGTAAAAAATATTTTAAAAGTGACATTTTTTTAATAAAAAAAATAACAATTTAATAACGCAAAATCGCACTATTATTGATTTTCAAGACATTAAACCTTTTAAAAAACCTCGTTATTATAAACCATTGATTTACTTCTGTTTAAACCATAAAAAAACCTACTCTTAAATTAGAGTAGGTTTTACTATTTTAATAAAGTATGTCTAAAATTTAGTTTTTTACTTCATTTTTAAATTTATCAAATTTACTTTGCTTCATTTCTTTCGGCCAAGAGTTGTTTGATGTATCTACGTCTGCAGTTTCTAATTTAGGGTCTACTTTAATACTTACAATTTCTTTATCTGATGCTACTGCTTTACTTACTTCATTGTCATTAAGTCTCCATATTTGTGCTGGGTACTTTTCTGTTTTAGATGTTCCGTCAGCATAAGTATATTCTACTATAATTGGCATTACTAATCCTCCTGGTTTTTCGAATGTTATATTGTAGAAATACTTAGGTTCTTTTAACTTTGCTCTTTCTGCTGGCGTGAAGTTATCCATTACATATTCTTTAAGTGAAGGTGAATTGTCTAAAAGCGTTCCTTTTTTCATTTCTTCTTTATATTCTTCACTTCCTTCTTCTACCATAAATACTAATGGCGGTAAATCACTCAATTTCATCCCTCTAGATTTTGCCATTTGCTTAATTTGCTCTGTTGGCTCGCTAGAAACATAATATTTTTTCACTTCTTTTATTCCTATGTCTACGTAATCTGTAGTGTAGAACCATCCTCTCCAGAACCAATCTAAATCGAATGCTGAAGCGTCTTCCATTGTACGGAAAAAATCTTCTGGTGTTGGGTGCTTAAACATCCAGCGTTGTGCATATTCTCTAAATGCATAATCAAATAATTCTGGCCCCATTACAGTTTCACGTAATATATTTAATGCTGTTCCTGGTTTACCGTAGGCATTGTTACCAAATTGGTAAGTATTTAAACCTTTAGTCATAATTGGAGCAATAAAATCTTGATCTCCTCCCATGTAGTTAACAATTTTTGCTGCTGGGCCACGACGTGATGGATATGCTGTTTGCCCTGGAGATAAAGCATCTGGGTACCACTTTCCAAAATCTTGTTCTGCAACATACTGTACAAAAGTGTTTAATCCTTCGTCCATCCATGTCCATTGACGTTCATCGCTATTTACAATCATTGGGAAGAAGTTATGTCCAACTTCGTGTATAATTACACTCATCATTCCAAATTTTGTTCTATCGCTGTAGTTTCCTTCTTTATCTGGACGACCATAATTCCAACATATCATTGGATATTCCATTCCTTGTTGCTTAGCGTGAACAGAAATTGCTTTATGGTAAGGGTAATCGAACGTCATACGTGAGTATGATTTTAATGTACTTGCTACTGCTTTAGTAGACCATTTTTCCCATAATGGGTTTCCTTCTTTTGGGTATAAAGAAACTGCCATTACATCTTTTCCTCCTATTTTAACAGCCATCATATCCCAGATGTACTTTCTAGATGTTGCAAAACCAAAATCACGCACATTTTCTGCATAAAGCTTCCATGTTTTCTTTTTTGTAGATTTTGTTTTTTCTTTCTTTTCTGCTTCTTTTTGACTTACAATTACAACGGGCTCATTAAATGATTTTTTTGCTTTGTTATAACGTTTCATCATCTCTTTAGAGAAGACTTCTTTTCTATTCATTAACTTCCCTGTTCCATCTAATATATGGTCTGCAGGTACGGTAATATTTACTTCAAAATTTCCAAATGGTAAAGCGAACTCATCACGTCCCCAGAATTGAGAATTTTGCCAACCTTCTACATCATTATACACTGCCATTCTAGGGTAAAACTGTGCTATAACGTAGTTTCTGTTATCTGAATCTGGGAAATACTCATATCCTGAACGGCCTCTTCCATTAACGTGATCGTTAATATTGTACCACCATTTAATTGAGAAAGAGAATTTCTCTCCTGTTTTTAAGGCTTTTGGTAACTCTACACGCATCATTGTTCTATTAATCATGTGCGGTAGTGGTTTCCCATTGGCGTCTTTTACTTCTTGAATGTTAAATCCTCCATCAAACTTTTCGGTCATGTAAGTTCCTGCAAAAGTAGAAGCTTGTTGAGCTGGCGGAATTCCACTACCTTGAATTAAAGGTGTTTTAGAATCCTTTGCTCTCATATTTTGGTCTAATTGTACCCAAAGATATTTTAATGCGTCTGGTGAGTTATTGGTATAAGTAATTGTCTCGTTTCCAGAAAGTTTTGCATTTACATCATCAAGCTCAAGATCCATTTTGTAATCTGCTTGTTGTTGGTAATATGCTGCTCCTGGTGCTCCTGATGCAGAACGATACATATTTGGCGTTGAGAACTCATCATACAACTGTTTAAACTTGTTGTTGTTTGTGTGCCCTTGCTGTTTTTCGGCATTTTCTTCCTTTTCTTGTTGGGCGAATGCTCCAAAAGAAACAAACATAAGTGAAAGAAAATAATACTTAAATTTAGTCATCTTTAAAAATTGTTGTTTTTTGAAATAAAATAGTTGCTCAAATTAACAATTTTTAAGATTTAAATATCATATTTATTAGAAGTTTAACAAACCTTTATCGTTTTCTGGAATTAATACGAATGTTTTGTGTTTTGAGTTTATATACGTTCTAACAATATTTTTTTGATCGTTAAAGAGATCAAAGAGTATTCTATTCTCTACTTCAAAAGATTTTACTTCGTTTACATTCTCTATTTCTATATAGCAATATATAATATCGTCTTCGTATTCTTTTCCTAAAAATTTATAGTTTGCTACTGCTCCATTAACTTTAATTTTAAACTTTGATTTTATGTATTTTTCAATGTAAAGGTCTATTTGTTTTTCGTCTTTTCCTGTATTTAATATTATTTTATCGTCGTAACGTTCTTGTAATAATCGTTCAAAATCGTCTATAAATATCCTAGAGGTAACTTGTATTGCTTGTTTTTCTTTTACATAATCTATCTGTGTTACACTTACATAATATTTATGTGCAGTTGTAAAGGCAAATAATGGTAATATTAAAAGAATTAAAAGTTTTTTTATATGCATAATGACAATTGTAATATTAGGGTTTCAAAACTAATGAAATGATTCAAAAAGTATTCCAAAAAAACAGGATTATTCTTTTACTTTTCTATTGGCTTGGTATTGTTTATACTTTTCTTCAAGGTATGCTAACGTTTCTATATCACTTTTAGAGCATCTTTCTGTAAATTTCTCATCTTCTGAACAGAAGTAGAAAAATTCCATTTTTAGATTGTCTTCTAATGGATTATTATTAAAAAAGTCTTTAGATAGTTTACTTTTTATTGTGTACATTAATTCTTCTTGAGCTTCGAGTTTTACTCTTTGCTTAAGTTCTTTGGTTCTTCCCGAAATGCCATTTATAATAGGATTTAATGGTAAACCTCCCATTAATACTCCCCAAAGCATTTTGGGCTTAAACTCTCCTGCTTCATGAAGTAATCGTTCGCTTTTAGTTTTGCGCACCCCTTTATAGCCTGGAATGCCTACATCGTAAAAATTAATATCTCTTTTTACGCCTAGGTTATCCATATCATCCAATAAGTTACCTGTTAACACTTTACCTACTGTTACCTCATCTAGTTCATTTATTAATGTTTCTAAAGTAATAGTAAGTGTTTTAGTGTTTATGTTTTGTTCTGTTATAATTAAGGTTTCTAGTTTATATTGTATTGAAGAGATGACTAGTGTATCTTTTACAACTGCATTAATTTTAAATTCTCCAGAACTATTGGTTGTTGCATATTCTTTTCTAGATTTATTTACAATATGTATGCCATCTACGCCTTCTCCTCCAGTTACTGTACCTGCTATTTCTGTAGTCTGGGCATAACTTACTCCTAAAAACAGCAAAAAACAAACAATTATATTAAGGGGTTTCAATTTTTAGGGTTTAAATATTGTTTACTTTTTTCTTGTAAATATTCTATTAAGCGTAACTCGTTTTTTTCTTGTAAAAGTTCGGCGTTAAAGCCTGCTTTTTCTACAAAAGCTATAAAGCTATTTACTTTGTCTTCAGGGATATTATAATTTGTTGTGTAATAAGAGTGTGTAAATGCTTCTGCTAGTTTTGTTCCATATAATTTAGATAGTCTCTCTTGTGTAACCTCACGTTTTGTCTCTCTACTTTTTACTTCAAAAAGTGATGGTACTATCAATTTTACTATTCCTAAAAAATTCATTTGATATAGGTTGGGTTGGCGTATTGCTGTATTAACGACTCCACTTTTATAATCTGCAGACATATCGTAATCGTTAAAGCTTCCAAATCCAAAATCTACATATTCTACAAGTTTTACATTTTCTACATCTGATTCTAGAATACCTGTTAAATCATTTTGCAATACAACTACTTCATCTAAATTATTAATACGTTCGGCAAGGAAAACCTTTAATTCTTTTGCTTCTAATATTTCTTTTGTTATTGTTATTTTAGTTGGACTAAATTGCAATGCTGAGATTTCAATTTCATCATTTAAAGTTACTTTAATTTTAAATTTCCCAGCTATATCTGTTATAGTTCCTTTATTGGATGATGTATTGTATATGGTTACGCCTTCTAAATCTTCTGATTTTACGACTACTGTACCATTAACTTCTACTCTTTCTATATTTTGAGAAAATAGTGTTGTTAACGACAACAGTAAAATAGTTATTATTACATATTTTTTCATGAAGTTAGTCTCTTTTTAAAATATACTTTTGTGAAATTTATTTATAAAAAATATCACACTATAAAGTTCGGTTTAATAATCTTAATTAAAATTAAAAACAGATTTAAACTTTTGTTAAAACATCCGTTTCTATAAATTTACAACAATTACAATTAAGTATTACTTATACTTATTTTTTATATTACACTCTTTTGAAACACTTAATGCATGAGACATTTAATTATTGCAAGTACTTCTACGGTATACAACGGCAAACCTTTAGACTATATTATGGAGACTTTAGCGTCTTTATTTAAGGAAACCGACAATATTCTTTTTATTCCATATGCTAGACCTAGCGGTATCTCTCATGATGATTATACTAGTAAAATACAAAATGCTTTTAAAAATATAGGCAAATCTGTTGTTGGTATCCATGAATTTGAAAACCCTATTGAAGCAATCAAACAAGCAAAAGGCATTTATGTTGGTGGCGGTAATACTTTTGTACTGGTTAATCAATTATACAAAAACAATTGTTTAAATGCTTTAAAACAGGCTGTAGATAATGGCACTCCTTATTTAGGTACTAGTGCAGGAAGTAATATTTGTGGTTTAACTATGAATACTACAAACGACATGCCTATTGTATACCCTCCTAGCTTTAAAACACTAGGTTTTGTGCCTTTTAATATAAATCCGCATTACTTAGATCCTGATATTAATAGCAAGCATATGGGCGAAACCAGAGAAACTAGAATTAAAGAGTTTCACAAATTTAATACACAACCTGTTATTGGCTTGAGGGAAGGAAGTTGGTTAGAAGTTAAAGGTAACACTATACAATTATGTGGCGTATTACATGCTCGTATTTTTGAATACAATTCTGAGGCTTACGAAATAGAGTCTGGCACGTATTTGAATGAATTAAAGTAGATACACTAACCTTTTAAAAAAGCTAAAATAATATGTATAAAAAAAGCTTCATTTAATAAATGAAGCTTTTTTAGAGCGAGAGACCGGGTTCGAACCGGCGACATTCAGCTTGGAAGGCTGACGCTCTACCAACTGAGCTACTCTCGCATTTCCGGATGCAAATTTACACATAAATCTTAATTCTCAAAACTTTTTATCAATAAAAATTGAAGTATTTTAAACTACTTTAAAATCTAAAAAATAACCTACTCATTTTCAACACCAAAGCATTTCTTTTAATTATTACATTAAACCAAATTAATTTTAGTCATAAGTTCTTCTTTATATTTTTTGCCAATAGGTATGTTTTCTTTTCCTACTACAATCATATTATAGTCTATTTGCTTTAAGTGGTCTAGATTAATAATATAACTGCGATGAACTCTAATAAATTTTTCGTTTAATTTTGTTATTATATAATTTAAACTTCCACGAATAACATATTTTTTACCATCTTCTAATTCGATTTCGGTATATACGTGCTCACTTTTTAAATACAGAATATCTTCGAATTTTAGTTTTACAAAAAGATTTTTTTCTTTGATAAAAAAAGCATCTTTAATTATTAAATCGCTTCCTGCTACTTCTCCTATTTTTTTAGAATAATTATGTAATGCTATCTCTATAGAGGTGTATAATTCTTCTTTAGTAAATGGTTTTATTAAATAGGCAGGCGGCATTACTTTTTTTGCTTCCCCTACAGTTATAGGGTCTGCATTAGAGGTTAAAAATATAAAGGGAAAATCGTAGTCCTGTCTTATTTTTTCGGCTAAATCTATACCTGTTCGCTTTCCAGATAATTGAATATCTAAAATGGCTATATCTGGTTTCTCTTTTTCTATAGCTTGCAACGCTTCAGTATAATTAATAGCTGGCTCTAATGTTTGATATCCTAAAGTATCTAAAGTATCGCAAATGTTATCTGCTATTATTATTTCGTCTTCTACTACTAAAATTTTAATTGCACTCATTAGTTTTATGTTGCTTTGCTTATCAATCTACCAGTGCCCTGGTTTCTGTATCTTTAAAAATTATTTCAAATCTTGCGCCTTCGTCGTTTAATAGTTTTAAACTACCGTGTAGTTGTTTTGTTAATCGTTTTACTAAACGTAATCCCAAGCTTTTCATTTTAGTAACATCTATAGAACTGTCTAATCCCTTTCCGTTGTCTGATACGACTAATTTATATTCTCTTTCATTTAACTTATCTATTGAAACTTTCAATTTATTTTCTTTTTCAGTATCGAAAGCATACTTGTAAGCATTAGTAATTAATTCATTTACAATTAAGCCTAAAGGTATTGCTGTATCTACATCAAAATGAATATTATTAGCTTGTACTTCTGTATTTATTTTTTTATCAGAGCTGTATAATATTGTCAATTCATTCACCAATAGTTTTATATACTCATCAAAATCTATAAGCCCTGTTTCGTTTTGGTATAATTTCTGGTGAATTAACGCCATAGATTTCACTCTATTCTTACCTTCGTTTGCAAGTGTTAAGGCTTTTTCATCTTCAATTTCTTTTGTTTGTAATTCTAATAGGCTTGAAACAATTTGAAAGTTATTTTTTACTCTATGGTGTACCTCCTTTAACAGCAGTTGTTTTTCATGAAGAGCTTTTTCTATAATTTTATTTTTCTCATTTAATACTACTGTATGTTTTTTCTTTTTTTGGTATTCGTAATAAGCAAATCCTCCTAGTATTAATGCTATCCCAAATAGAAATAACAAAATATGTTGCATGTGTTTTTCTTGCTGTAATTTGTTTTCATGCTGTAGCGCTAAAACTCTTATATCTTCAGCTTTTTGAATACTATCTCTATATTGTTTTCTATCGAATTCGTATGTTAACTCTAGTTCTTTTTCTTTTTCAATTTTTCTTTTATTAACTAATGAATCTTTGGTTACAGTGTAAGTATTCATATACTTAAATGCTTTTTCATTATTATTTAGGTCTTTATAGAAATTAGCTAAATTTAAAGAAACATATTGTTTGTCTTTTAACTTATTTAGTTTATCCCAAACTTGATATGCTTTTTCATAATATTTAATTGCATTTGTCTTGTTATTTATATTTGCCCAATAATCTCCTTTAGTTTGGTTTAAATATCCTGTAAAACTTGGGTTTATCTTTTTAGGTAATTTTTTGTTAGCTATGTTTAAATAATAATAATAGGCACTATCCATATTATTTTCTTTCATTAAAGCTCTTGCTAAATGTACCGAAGCATAGGCTTTTCCATAGTTAAAATTAATAGTATTGGCTAAAGCTATAGAGTTATGCATATTCTCCTTTTGCTCTTTTATAGACATACAATTACAGCTCGCATAAATCATTCCTAAATTATTACGCCAAACTACTTGACTTCTAAGGTTATTTTTCTCCTTAAAAAAGGACAACATTTCTTTTACTGCTGCAATACTTTTTTGGTAATAGCCTTTAGAATAATAGAGGAAACTTTTACTTTGTATTATAGGAATTAATTTTTCGCCATCTTTATATTGCATTGCTATTTTTTGAGCTTTATTTAAATCTTTGATAGCGTTATCTGTTTGTGAAAAATTACCGTAAATATTAGCTCTAAAAGAATAGGCATTTATTATAAGTTCTTTATCGTTTATTTTTTGCGCTAGATTTAAAGACTTATTTGTGCAACTAAAAGCTTCATCGTACTTACTTTGTGATTGATATGTTCTTGCTAATACTATATATACTTTACTAACTGTAGCTGTATCTTTTAATGTTTTGTATAGCTCTATAGCCTCTTGTAAATTAAGTACTGCTTCATTTTCTCCATAATTGCTATCTTTTCCTAGAGTATAAAGAACGTCTGCTAATAGTTTTTTATCATTAGCTTTAATTGCAATCTCTTTTTTAAGTTTTAAATAATAGTTAATAGTATCTCTATTATTTGTCTTTTCTATAAGTTGAGTTATACTATCTATTTTATGTGTTTGTTTTGTATTTTTTTCTTGAGAGAACAGTAAACAGCTGTATACTAAAAAGTAAAAGAGTACTATTTTTTTAAGATCTAGCATTGACGTTAAGTTTTTTTGATCTATTATTAATAAGTGGTTATAAAAGTAATGTATGGGTATTTATAAAAAAAGGTTTGACTAATTAATTAGCCAAACCTTAACTCTAAGATATAATAATTTGATGGGAGATTTCAAATTAACTACCTAATGGTTATTTTCTTGATAATAGCTACATTGTTATCTATACTTATTTTTAATATATATAATCCGGATTGTTTGTTACTTACATCTAACTCCAAATGGTTAGAAAACTCTTTATATATTTTACGGTCTAATAATTGCCCAGTTATGCTATAGAGTTCTAGTGTTGCATTAGTATAGTTGTTATTTCCTAAATTTAACTGAATGTTATCTTTTGCTGGGTTTGGACTTACTTTAATATTACTTTCTACAATTGTCTCTTGTTCTATTCCTAGTGTAGAACCAACCCCCTTAAACCAAGCAAAGTACCCTGGGTTAAAACTACCAACTATTGCATCTATAACGGTATCTCCATCTACATCTCCAAAAGCTATTGAAGAAAATTGACCTGCGTCTGCAAGACCTAAATCTCCAGTAAAATTTTGCAAATTATAAGTTCCAAAATCTGGAGTACTAACCGTCCCAATATTTTCTATCCAAGAAAACATACCTCCATCTCTTCCAAAACACATATCGTAATCTCCATCTGCATCAACATCAATAAAGTTTGGCACTGTTGTTAAAACATCTCCATGCGGCCAATTTCTATCTAGAATACCAGTTCCAGCATCCATATCCCATGGGTTTTCTAAATGAAATTTGCGCTCAAAAACTGGAGCAGATTTAGTTCCTGTATTTTTAAAATAGGCAAGCGAGTCGCTTCCCATCGTTACCATATCAAAATCCATATCATTATCTAAATCCACAAAACCAAAACTAGGAAAGTTAGCTACATTTTGGTTTGCAATACCTGAAATGGTTGATGCTACAAAATTAGGAGTCGTTGCAGTCCCCGTGTTCTCGTAATAATGTATATCGTTAAAGTTAGCCCCATTAACATCAACCTTAGACCCATAAAATAAATCGTAATCTCCATCATCATCTATATCTATAAATTGACATTTAGTCTCATTATTTCCACCTGGTGCAAAACCTACAGCATCTAATGTTGGCAATGCCGTTTGCACCCAATTTGGAGCAGTAGGTGTTCCTGTATTTTCAAAATAATATAATCTCCCGCTAGAGTCTTGGCTTCCAGAGACCATATCTAAATCATTGTCTCCATCTAAATCAATAAGTACTGGAGCAGATAACCTTCCAGTAACAGTAGGTAGTACAGCTGTATCTAACCCAGCAGGATTAGGACCTGGAGAAGTAGCTCCAACTGTTGTAAATAATGTAGTTCCATTTGTTGCATGTGCTCCTTGAAACTCCCAAGAGGTATCAGGAAAAACTTGTGCTGACACATATAAAAAATTAGAAAAAAATAATAAATAAAGTAGTTGTTGTTTCATGTTCATGTAGGATTAAGTTAAAGCAAAAGTAACTTGAATAACTCCCAGCAAGAACAACAATGTTCTAAACACAACTAGACATGTTCTAAAAAGTAATTTCTGTAATATTAAAGGGTTTTATAAAAGTGATATCCATAAATCTCGTAACCTTCGTTATAATAAAATTTATGAGAAGGATAATTTTGTACATAAGTATTTAATTCTGAAGTATTACAGCCTTTACTTTTTGCATAATCATATAACCATTTAAAAAATTGCTTTCCTAAACCTTTACCACGATAATTATCATCTATATACACATGGTCTACTTCCATAGATTTGCCAGCATAATGACGTGTTTGAAACCACATACCAGATATACCTATTAAATTACCATCATCAAAAACACCTGCACACTCATAATTTTGAGTCACCATTTCGGCAAAACGTTCTTTTAAAATGGCTTCGCTATTAGCGTTATTAGTTAATTTTTGGATTAATGGTATAATCGAATTAATTTCGGATGGATTAATAATTTTAAACGTAAAAGGCATTTCCGTATATTTTTTAACAAATTTAATTAATTTTGAAGGATAGCTTATTCCTTTATGAAAATCATAACACAAACAAAAAGACTTTATCTTCGTGAATTTTCTCTTGATGACGCCATTCATTTTTACAACATGAATTTAGACGATGCTGTTATAAAATATACTGGTGATAAAGCTTTTTCTTCGGAAGCTGAAGCAAGAGTATTTCTATCTAATTACAACCAATATAAATTACATAATATGGGGCGCTGGGCAGTTTGCAACAAAGCTACACATGAGTTTTTAGGTTGGTGCGGATTAAAATACCACCCAGAAAGCACTATTGATGGTACTTTTGTTGAAGTAGGTTATCGTTTTTACAAAAAACATTGGGGCAAAGGTTATGCAACAGAAAGTGCAAAAGCCGCAATACATTATGGCTTTAACTCTCTTAAATTAAAAACAATTTATGCCCATGCGCATGTAGATAATTTGGCTTCTCATAAAGTTCTTGAAAAATGTGATTTACAGTTTATACATGAAGATAATTATGATGGTATGCCCGCAAAATTGTATAAAATTGAAGCTCCAAAAATTACTATTAAACAAATTTCATCTACAGAAACATATCCTGTAAGACATCCTGTTTTAAGATCTGGTCGCCCTATTAAAGACTGCAAATTTAGTGGAGACGATTTAGAATCCACAATACATTTAGGATTATACTTTAACAATAAATTAGCAGGCGTTGCTACTTTTTTAAAACAAGAAAACCCTCTTTTTAACACAACTAACCCCTATCAATTAAGAGGTATGGCTGTACTAAAAATACATCAAGGCAAAAGACTAGGAGAACAGCTAATAACCTATGGAGAAGCTTTACTAAAAAGAAAAAATGCAACCCTTATTTGGTTTAATGCTCGTGAAGTTGCAACTTCTTTTTACAAAAAAAATGGTTATATAATTATTGGAGATTCTTTTAAAATTCCACAGGTTGGAACACATTTTGTAATGTATAAAAATCTATAATCTCTATTACATACAATTCCATGAAACGGTCTACATTACAATACTTCTTAGGTTTATGTTTATTAGCTTTTATTCTAATACCTCAACTAATATTTTCTCAACAGGAATTGTCTACCCAAGAATTAATGGGAAAAGGATCTCCTAAACTATATGGTAATGGATATAAACTAAGAAAAGAAGCTCATTTAGCATTTTTAAAATTAAAAGCTGCTGCTTTAAAAGAAGGTATAAATATACAAGTAGTTTCGAGTTATCGTAATTTCGACCATCAAAAACGAATATGGAAACGTAAATATAATCGTTACATAAATCAAGGATTAACAGCGCCACAAAGCATAAAAAAAATAATTGAATACTCTACAATACCAGGAACTTCAAGACATCATTGGGGAACCGATTTAGATATTGTAGATGCCAATGTAAAACAACCTAATACTCTTTTAAACCCTAAACATTTTAATAACTTAGGCCCTTTTTGTAAACTAAAAGAGTGGATGGATGTTAATGCTACAAAATATGGCTTCTATTTAGTATATACTAACCGTGCTAATAGAAAAGGCTTTAAATACGAACCATGGCATTATACTTACAAACCACTTTCACAATCTTACCTAAAACAATACAAATCTCTAGATATAAAAACCATTCTTAAAAATGATAAACTAGAAGGTAGTAAGGCCTTTACAGATCGTTTTATAAATGATTATATCTCACAAAATATTTTAGACATTAACCCAGAACTTTTGTAAATTGAAAGCTCTAAAGAATTAAACTAACGAATTATGAGAAGAAAAAGTAGAGGATTTAAAGGCAGACTATTAATAGGTGTTGCTGTAGCTGCGTTTTTTTTAATAAAGCATTATAGTAAAATGGAGACCAATCCATATACCAATAAAAGGCAAGCTATTTCTATGACTCCTCAAGAAGAAATTAAAATGGGGTTAGCTAGTATTGGGCAAATGACTCAACAGCATGGCGGTTTACATCCAAATCAAAGCTATCAAACTTTAGTAGACAATGTGGGTAATAAGCTAGTAAACAATAGTATTGCTAAAGACACACCTTACCGATACGATTTTCATTTACTAGCAGACCAAAGAACCATTAATGCATTTGCACTACCGGGAGGGCAAATTTGTATTACTTATGCTTTATTTGCTCAACTAAAAAACGAAGATCAGCTTGCTGGTGTTCTAGGACACGAAATTGGTCATGTTTTAGGGAGACACTCAGCAGAACGTATTGCTAATAGTGAGTTATGGCAAGGTTTAAGTACCGCAGGAAGTGTTGGTGGAGATATGGGAGGCTTAGTGTCCCAAATAGGAAACGGAACATTACTTAAAAATGGTCGTGGCGATGAATTAGAAAGTGATGATCTTGGAGTTAAGTTTATGATTAAAGCAGGTTACAACCCTGAAGAAATGATTGGTGTAATGCAAATATTGAAAGCTGCCGCTGGACCTAATAGAGTTCCAGAGTTTCAAAGTTCGCATCCCGATCCAGATAATAGAATAGAACATATAAGAGAATCTATACAGAAGTATAGTAATAACTAAAAAAAAGCCTTGCAAATTGCAAGGCTTTTTATTTACTATTTCTGTACCGTCCTAATATAAACTTACTTTTTATTTTTTAAAGTATTGTCTATAAGCGCATATGTTGCTTCTGCATTTGTCAATTTAGCATACTGTTTAGCCGTTTTTCCTTTTGCAGAGCGTTTTTTTAAATTTGCGCCTTCTGCTATCAACAACTTTAGTACCTCTACTCTATTGTATTTTGCTGCATACATTGCTGGTGTCATTCCTTTAGACATCTTATTTACGTCTTCTCCTAATTCTATAAGCTTTTTTACAGTGGCAACGTCTCCTTTTACTACAGCTACACAAAATGCACTAACATTATAAGCTGGTTGTGTTTTAAAAGTTGTTGGAGTTGTTTCTGCTGTTGTCATTGCATTTACACTAGTTAAAGAGAATACAAAAGCTGCTGCGATAATGATTGTTTTTTTCATGATGAAAGATTTTAATTAATGATTTTTGTTTTTTGATTATATATAAGAGACGACGATAGTTTTTAAACGTTACGTGTTTTTTTGCAAATAACATTTCTTTAACTATTACTAGTTAATATGTTAACAATAACACAAAATCATATTATTTTTCCTTTTTTAGTAAAAATCTCTCTCTACTTTTATATTTCATAATTAATTAGGCTAAAACGATTTCGTTATTTTATATGCAAAATCACTACAATTTCAGGAGTTTAGTTTTATATCTTTGTTGTCCTAAATATATAGTAATGAACAAAAAAGTCATTTTAATGATACTGGATGGTTGGGGTAAATCTCCAGACCCAAAAGTATCTGCAATAGATAACGCACAAACACCATTTATTGATAGCTTATATACTAAGTACGCGCATGCACAACTTAGAACAGATGGCTTACATGTAGGCTTACCAGAAGGGCAAATGGGAAATAGCGAAGTTGGCCACATGAATTTAGGTGCTGGCCGTATTGTTTATCAAGATTTAGCAAAGATTAATTTAGCAGTAGAGCGTAACACGCTTTATAAAGAACAAGTTTTAATAGACGCATTTAAGTATGCAAAAAACAACAATAAACCTGTTCATTTTTTAGGTTTAGTTAGTAATGGTGGTGTACACTCACATATTAATCATATAAAAGCACTAGTAGATGCTTCTAATAATAGTGGCGTAGAAAAAGCATATATTCATGCTTTTACAGATGGCAGAGATGTAGACCCCAAGTCTGGTAAAGCTTTTATTAAAGATTTACAGCAACACATTGAAGGTGAAAATGCTGAAATTGCTTCGGTAACCGGACGCTATTACGCTATGGATAGAGACAATCGCTGGGAGCGCGTAAAGTTAGCGTATGATGCTATTGTTAATGGAATAGGAGACTCGTCTTCTAATATATTAGATAGTATTCAACAAAATTACAATAACAATATTACTGATGAGTTTATAAAACCTATTATAAAGTCTAATTCTGAAGGACAACCAACTGCTACACTACAAGAAGGAGATGTTGTCATCTTTTTTAATTTTAGAACAGATCGTGGTCGTGAATTAACGGATGCTTTATCTCAACGAGATTTTGCAGAATATAATATGAAAAAATTAAACTTGTATTATGTAACTATGACTAATTACGATGAGACTTTTAAAGACATCAACGTTATTTTTAATAAAGATAATATTACCGAAACTTTAGGTGAAGTATTAGAGCAGCACAGTAAAACACAAATTAGAATAGCAGAAACCGAAAAATATCCTCATGTTACTTTTTTCTTTTCAGGAGGAAGAGAAACTACATTTGAAGGGGAATCAAGAATACTTAAAAACTCTCCCAAGGTAGCTACTTACGATTTAAAACCAGAAATGAGTGCTTACGAGCTTACGGATGCCTTAGTCCCTGAATTAGAAAAAGGAGATGTAGATTTTGTGTGTTTAAATTTTGCTAATGGAGATATGGTAGGCCATACTGGCTCTATGGAAGCAGCAATAAAAGCGTGTGAAGCTGTAGACAATTGTGTAAACAAAGTCGTTACAACTGCTCTAGATAATGGTTATACTACTTTATTAATTGCAGATCATGGTAACTGTGAAACTATGGTTAACCCAGATGGTTCTCCACACACTGCACACACTACAAACCCTGTTCCTGTTATATTAATAGACAAAGATTTAAACACCATTAAAGATGGTATTTTAGGAGATGTAGCACCTACTATTTTAAAGCTTATTGGTATTGAAAAACCTAAAGCAATGACACAAGAAGCTTTAATTTAATAACTAACACTATTACTGTATTAAAATTACCGTAATAAAAATTGTATTTTTGCATTCTATTTTACTATTTAAATGAATATTTCTAAAGGACTTATAATAGCTGTAGACTTCGATGGCACCATTGTAGAAGATGGTTACCCAGGTATTGGAGACCCAAGATTATTTGCTTTCGAAACATTAAAACGTTTACAGGCAGATGGGCACCGCTTAATATTATGGACTTATCGCCATGGTAAAAAATTAGATGAAGCTGTAGCATTTTGTAAAGCTAATGGTATTGAGTTTTATGCTGTAAACAAAAGTTTTCCAGAAGAGCATTCTGTAGAAGGTGTTAGCCGTAAAATTCATGCAGATTTATTTATAGACGATAGAAATATTGGTGGTATTTTAGGTTGGGGAGAAATATACCAAATGCTAACTAAAGAAACCCCTCAGCTACCAAAACAAAAGAAGAAAAAAGGATTTTTCCGTTTTTAAATAGAAGGTTTATGATAATTGCAAAAACAAGAGAAGAAATAGAGTTAATGAGAGAAGCTGCTTTAGTAGTTTCTAAAACTTTAGGTGAGATTGCTAAAGCTGTTACCCCTGGAATAACCACTTTAGAATTAGATAAACTTGCGGAAGAATGTATTAGAGACCAAGGTGCCATACCTGGTTTTTTAGGATTATACGATTTCCCAAACACATTATGCATGAGTCCTAATGCTCAAGTAGTACATGGTATACCCAATAACACGCCTTTGGTTGAAGGCGATATTATTTCTATAGATTGTGGTGCTATTAAACATGGCTTTTATGGAGATCATGCTTATACCTTTCCTGTTGGTGAAATAGATGTAGACACAGAAAAATTATTACAAGTAACTAAAGAATCTCTTTATGTTGGTATTAAAGAGTTAAGAGTAGGCAAACGTGTTGGCGATGTTGGTTATGCTATACAAAAATATTGCGAAGATCATGGTTATGGTGTTGTACGAGAATTAGTCGGTCATGGTTTAGGTCGTGTTATGCACGAAGATCCAGAAATGCCTAACTACGGAAAACGTGGTCGTGGTAAAAAATTTATAGAAGGTATGGTCGTTGCTATAGAGCCTATGATAAATATGGGAACGCAACGTATTAAACAACATAAGGATGGTTGGACGATTACAACTTTAGATGGTAAACCTAGTGCGCATTTTGAACATGATGTTGCTATTTTAGATGGTAAACCAGAATTATTATCTACTTTCGCTTATATATATGATGCTTTAGGTATAGAAT
The DNA here is from genome assembly GCF_053601615.1 of Pontimicrobium sp. MEBiC06410. Lineage (NCBI taxonomy): Bacteria > Pseudomonadati > Bacteroidota > Flavobacteriia > Flavobacteriales > Flavobacteriaceae > Pontimicrobium > Pontimicrobium sp. MEBiC06410. The sequence continues at coordinate 209,687 of NZ_JBSHNT010000149.1, read as the reverse complement.
CTAACGAAGAGGATGAATTTAGACAGAAAGCTTTAGTACTATAGTTAAAAACATTTTCAATAGATTATAAAGCAGGCTTTGCTATCTTCAATAAAATTATTTTAGAAATAAAAACAGTTTTGTATTTACCATCAACTCATGTAAAACAAACTTTAAATTATTTAATAGCATTCAAAACTACAACTAGGTATTTTAGTTAATTTTGGAGAAGATAGTTTAAAATATAAAAGTATAGGGCTTTAGTTATTAGTGAAAATTCGTAAAATTCGTGTTAAAAAAACTTTTCAAATTCATATTAAACACTATTCCAAGGCCTTTATTAATTAGGTTAAGTTATGTTGCTCGCCCCTTATTAGCTTTTTTTTTAAGAGGAAAACAATTTACAGATCCTATAGATGGTAAAAGTTTTAAAACATTTCTACCATATGGCTATGGTAACCAACGTAACAACGTATTATCGCCTTCTACGCTATCATTAGAACGTCACAGACTATTATGGCTATATTTAAAAAATGAAACTGATTTCTTTTCTGCTAAAAAGAAAGTACTTCATTTTGCACCAGAACAAGCTTTTTATAAACGATTTAGACAATTAAAGCACCTTGATTACACTACTACCGACTTACTATCGCCTTTAGCAGATGTTAAAGCAGACATCTGTAATTTACCTTTTGAAGATAATAGTTATGACATTATTCTTTGTAATCATGTTTTAGAACATATTCCAGATGACACTAAAGCGATGCAGGAATTATATCGTGTACTTAAAGTTGGTGGTATGGGAATTTTTCAAATTCCACAAGATTTAAATCGTGAAATGACTTTCGAGGATGATTCTATTACTGACAAGAAAGAACGTGCTGCAATTTTTGGACAATACGATCATGTTCGTATTTATGGCAGGGATTACTTTGACAAATTACGTGGTATTGGTTTCACTGTTGAAGAGGTTGATTACACCTCAACTCTTAAGGAAAATGATGTAGAAAAGTATTGCTTAGCTAAAGGAGAGATTATACCTGTAGTTTATAAATAAAAAAAGAGAACCCTATATAGAATTCTCCTTCTTAAAAGCGACTATTTTTGAAGTTCTACATACAACTTGTACTATATATCATATTAGAATCTTTTAACCAACCATTATAACCGTTTGTAGCACCAACATCGACTTGTATGCAAGATAAATTTGGATTAATACCCACTTCCATACGCCACATATTGCTATTATTTCCGTTTGCGATATTTATAGTATTTGTCAAGTTATTTTGTTTAGCTTTTAAGTCTATTAGATTTGATAACATACTAACATCTAAACTTTCAATATTGTTATTTTCTACTAGTACTTGCTCTAATAAAGTATTAGTAGAAAGACTTATAGCATCTAACTGATTGTTAAATAGCTGCAAACTCTTTAAATTAATATTATAACTAATATTTACAAGTGTAAGGGTATTATCATTAGCCGTTAAATTACGTAAGGCTGTAAGCTGTTGTAAAGCAGTTTCTGGTAAAGTTTCTATATTTTTATTTCCAATATTTAAAACTGCGACTCTATTATTTTCAACTACAATACCTTCCCAAGTCGATAAATTGGTAGAGCTTATATCCCATGTTAATGTATTACTAGTATTTGCATTATAAATCTCTATTAATGCCTCTCTATCTTTTTGTAATTCAACTGTAGATGATGCATCATTTTGATTTTGCGAATCATCATCATTATTACAATTAGTAAAAAGAATAATTGTAAGGCATAATATTAGGGGTTTTAAAATTCTCATAGGTTTAAAGTTTTAATCTATTAGTTTAGACAGTTTAATTGTTTTACCGCAATGTTTAGATGCTATTTTAAAAATCACGTCTCCTTTTTTGCCTTTATTAGCCCAACGCACTTCTTTCCCTACATTACAAGAAACACTTGTTTTAGAGCCCTTGTTTAAACTTACAAAGCCGCTTCCTGTATGTATAGAGACTTTCTCTTTTGTATCGTTTACTAAAGAAAAACTACTTCCTATAGTTTCAGAATATGGTTGTGTTTCAATGGTAGTTGTTGCTGTTTCCGAAGTAAAACTTACAATAAGTAAGCTTACGGTAATCATTAATAATTTCATAGTTGTTATAATTTAGTGTTTAATAAATTGAAAGGCTTGACTAAGTTTATTTTCTGTTTCAACTTTAAGTATATACAGACCGTCTTGTAAGTTTGAAACATCTATTGTTTTTAATTTTGTTTTGAAAAGGGGCTCTCCTAATAATGAATAAATACTTACTTCTTTAATTACTAAAGAGGTCTTTATGTTTAAAATGGAATTTGTAGGGTTTGGATATAATGCTATGTTTTCTATTACGTTTTCCTTTATAGATAATGTAGCAATATTATTTTTAAAGATTTTGGTAGTGTACATATTTACTCCTGAAATTTGATACGTAAGTACAATATCCATATCTGTATCTCCATCTATATCTCCTACTTGAATTTCTGGTCTAAAATTAACAGTTCCAAAAGGTTGCCCGTTCATTGGGGACAACTGTCCTGTTCCTAAGTTTAAAAAGATATTCATATCTGGAGTTGCACTCATGCATGCCCCCACAATATCAAGATCTCCATCATTATCAAAATCTGCAAATTTAACTGTTGAAAACACGGTGTAGTTTGCTGCTGGAACTCCAAAGTAAGAAGAGTAATGACCAGCGCCATTATTGCGGTGAGTTGCCATTACTCCTGTAGAACGATTAGAACCTACTTGAACGGCATCTAAATCGCCATCTCCATCTACATCACCTAAATCGAAATCTCCAAAGAAAGCACCTTCTAAACTATCAACGTTTCCAAGGGTAAAGGTTCCTGTTCCTGAATTAAAATATTTATGATAAACTGCTCCATTAAGATTTTGCCCAATTACAAGTAAGTCTTGGTCTCCATCATTATCTAAATCGGCAAACTCTGTTTTTCCATCCACGGCTTGTAATATCCCTGAGAATAATTGAGAATAAGTATAGTTTCCATCATACCGCCATATTTTTGCAGAGAATTGTGTTGTTAGTCCAGATATGGTCATATCCATATCATTATCCCCATCTACATCTCCAAAAGCAAATTGAAGTGCAGAGTTTACATTATTAAAGTTAGTTGTTATGCCACTTATTTGATGTTTTGTAAAACCACCTACTCCATTATTTTCATAGATATCATACACTCTATCTATTCCTGTAGTACTTATATTTCTAATAACAAAAACATCTAAATCATTGTCTCCTTCAATATCTACAAATCTTATATTCTCTACTGGGTCATTAATAAACCCGTTTTGTTCTTCTATGTAAGTACCAACTCCATTATTTTTAAACAGTCTAGCTGTTGTTCCTCCAGAAATCCCTATTAAATCTAAATCTCCATCATCATCTACATCTCCTAATTGGATTGATTTTAATCCATTTACACCCATAAAAGGTGTGTTTGTTTCTTCTGTGAAATTCTGGCTATATATACTAGAAATTGTAAGGGTAAATGCCAAAATACAATTAATAAATAAAGAGGTTCTCATTAGTTATACTCGTTTGTTATAATTTTAAGTCTTCAAAAATGGCTTCAGAATGTTTATACCGTTTTGTATTAATTTGCCAATGGTAGCTGGCCGAGACAACAACATCTAATCCTTGTAAATGTTTTTCTATAATGGATTGATTTGCAGGGTTTAGAAATTGTATTTCTTTTTTAATCTGTAGCATATTCGATTCAAATTCTTCTGATAGTTTATTAACTAGGTTTATAGATTTTAATATTGCTTCTTCTAGCGTATTGGCTTCTCCTGTAGTTAAATATGCATTTATTAAATTATAGTTACTGTGCTTTTCTTTAGCATACGAAAACAAATCGTTAGCCAAGCCACCAATTAGTGCACATGTTTGCTCTAATGGCTCTAAAAGCGGGACTTCTTTTTTTACATGTTCTAGAACATAATTATCATTTACATACTCCATTAGGTCTATTACTGGAATCATACCCGATGTATATAAACGGATTTTTATATAGTCGTTAACTGTTTTGTATACTGGTGCTTTTAATGCATAGTATAAATGTTCTTTAACAGATTTTGTGTATTTAGTAAAAAAACTACTAGGGCTATTTTCTCTTATTGTTTTACTAATGTAAATTATAGCTTGGTATAATTTTTCTAGTTTATCATTTTTACAAATTGTTTCTACTTTTTCTCCTTCCCATAATGCTAAAATAGTTTCTAAATTAGCAACCTCACCTTTAACTGTATCTTCTCCAAAAAAGTCATCTAAAAAATATAGTGCATCATATGTAACCAAAACATTTACCATTTTTTGTATTGCTCCATTAACATATAAGTAATTAGTCATGGTAGTATGATCTCGGTATAGGGTTTCATCTACAATACCTAGTTGTAATGAGATTTCTTTAGCTTTCTCTAAAATAAGTGTTGCTGCTTTATGTTTAAAGGAGTCTTTTTTAGCAATAGATAAATCTGTAGATAAAAAAGTGGTTTTTGTTATGGATAGTGTATTACTCATCTATAGCGTTTTAAGATATCTACAAAAGAAATGACTTATTTATACTGAGTTTCTCTTTAGTTTCTGAAATACTATTATGGGTTTCTAAAGCAAAAAAATCCCGAAAAAGTTTATACTTTAACGGGATTATAAACAATAATTAAAACCACAAACTACCGTTTAAAAAAATATGTCATTAATTAATTTGCTCCTTCTGGTAACTGTTGTGTAAAAATATAGGTTGCTACTGGAGGTCCGCCAAATACAGAGTTAGACGGGTTATTAAATATATTATTTCTAATAGACAACACATCACTTGATGCTCCAGAATAGTAAGTTGCTCCATCCATATTTACATCTGTATCGTAATATCCTAAAGAACCATAGGTTGCTACTGGAGGTCCACCAAATATGGAATTAGCTGGGTCATTAAATACCTGAGCCCTAATTGCTGGCACATCTGACTGTCCTCCTAAGTAATTTAATCTACCATCTCTTCCTGTATCTCCTGCCCACATTCCTGCTAGACCAGAGGGCATACCAAAAGTGGCTTGCGCATCTGTACCAAAGGTAATAGGTGCATTTGCATTAGTAAAATCGACTATAGTTGTTGTTTGGTTTAGCGATACTGTATTTGCTGTCATTATCCCTAAATGATTTCTATGTTTTACAACAACAAAGTAACTTCCATTTGGTACATTAAAGATTACTGGAGACACACCATCTACTGCTACTACATCTCCATCTCTTTGAATTAATGCTGATTGAGAAGCTACAATTGTTGTATTAGTTGTTGCATCTCTTAACTCTATAAGTACCCAATCTACTATAGCATCATTTCCTGTTACTGCAAAAACAGAACTGTTACAGGTTGCTGCATCTACATATGGAGATGTTGTAGGTATATAGTTATTTGCTCTTAAATCATCTCTCATTATAGAAGCTCCAGATCCTAACATTGCACCTTGTAAAAATGCTTTTGGCATTAGAGAAATTGAGCCTAAAAACTCATAAGCCCCCATATCTACTGTTGTATTAATAATTCTAGAGTTATTAGACAAATCTGTTATTGCCGTTACAAAGCTATTATCTCCACTATTTAATCCAGGAGAGCTGGATGATAAAGAATAATCTCCAGTTATTACACTATTAAATAATGGATCTAAACTACTTGTATTTGTTGTATTTGTTATACTTGCATCGTTAAAACCAGCCTGGTCAATAGAATTAAATACTTCTAATGAGTTTCCTGCTAATAGATATAATGGAGAGATTGATTTCGTTATATTCCCGCCTACAGTTGTGTTACCCCAAAAAATACTATTAGCTATATCTGTATTTAACGTGCCTGTTAATCCACTATTTGCACTTATAGCAAATGTTGCTCTTGTAGCGTTATTTAATGAATTGTTGGTTCCTTCGTCTATATTATTAACAAAGGTATTGTTTATTACTTTTAAGTTTAAATCTGCTGTATTACCTAACATTCTAACCCAAGCAGCACTTCCACTTAATCCTCTTGCTGTAGATGTATTTAAATCGCCAGCTATATTTCTTTGAAATAAGTTGTTTACTATATTTACATCTATATTAGTATTGTCTCTTGCATAAGTGTAAACTCCTGTTCCCCAACGAGACATATTATTTTTAATCACGCAGTTTTCAATATTTAATCCTCCTCGTATTCCTGCTGTATTATTAAGATCAAATTCTGCAAATACTGCCGCGCACGCATTTCTACTTACATTATTCTCTATAATACAGTCTTTTATGTCTAATTTATTAACTGTTTTGAACTTAACAATTGCTCCTCCTTGTTCTGATGCATTTAAGTTATTATGTGCGCCACTAATTGTTAAACGCTCTAATAATGCATTTTCTCCATCGAAACCTATAAAGACTACATGATAGCTATTATCTCCATTTCTTGTAGTATTAGAATAGTTGGATATAAAATCGAGAGTATTTGCATCGTTATTGTTTAAATCTCCAGATAAAATAGTCTCGTTTGCTCCAAAAATACGATCTGTTGTCTTTATTTCATTACCAGCGAATCCTCCTTTAAGTGATATATCGTTTTTATTAATTAAGAATCTTGCATTTCTGTCTCCCGTGCTAGTAGGATAATATGTTCCAGCTGCTATCCATATAGATTCTCCTCCTTGAACTGATGATAGAGCCGTTTGTAAATCGGTATAAGCATTTACCCAAGATGTACCATCGTTTAATCCTGTTGCGTTTAAGCTAACATAAACTGGAGGTGATAAGGTTATAGTTTCCATCTCATAAGTTGTTGGGCTACCCGAACAGTTAGTTCTTATATAGTAATCGTAGGCTGATTCTGGAAGTATGTTTGTTATTGTGTAAGTATTTGTTGTAATATTATTAACTACGGTACCATTAGCTATTGGTTCTCCACTTTCAACATACACTAAATCGAAAGGTCCTGAATTATTAAATGGGTGCTGCCATGATAGTGTTGCAGAATTTGTAACTGATGGTATTTTTTCTAATGTAATATTAGATATGTCTCCACAATTTACTGGTAATTCGTAAGCCCCCATATCAATTACACCTCCGGAAACTCTTGAGTTATTTAAAAGATCGGTTGGTTGTGTTGTATAGGTATTATCTCCTGCGTTTAGGGCTGGTGAAGTTGGGGATAGTGTATAATCACCATTAATAGCATCATTAAACATAGGGTTTGATGTTACTGTATTTACTGAACTTGTAATACTACCTTCTACAAAATTTAAAGCATCTAGAGAGTTGTAGACATCTAAACTTAAAATTGGTACTAAATACAAATCTGAAATTGCTCTAACATTAGCATTACTAGCCCCTTTATTATTCCAAAAAATACAATTAGAAACTTCCGCAGTCATCGGACTTGTTATTTGAGTATTTCTACTTATGGCTAATGGAGCTCTAGTATTATTACTTAAATTTTGATTAGTTCCTGTATCTAAATTATCTACATAAGTATTGTTATTTATTTTAAGGGTAACATTAGATCCATTAGCTATAATTCTAAACCATGACGCACTTCCGCTTAACCCTGTAGCTCCTGTATTATTTAGATTTGCTGCTATATTTTTAGAGAACAAACAGTTTTCTACAACAATATCTACATTAGTATTCCCCCTTACAAAACTATAAATACCACTTGCCCAACGTGACATATTATTACTAAATCGACTATTTGTAATAATTAAATTACCTCTTGCTCCACTAGTATTATTTAACTCATATTCGCAAACAAGACCCGCATTATCATTTCTACTTACATTATCTTTAACAATACAGTTATTTAAGGTTAAATCTGCAACTGTTTTATCTTTTACAATCGCACCACCTCGCTCTGTAGCACTTTTATTATTGTGAGCATCCTTTATTGTTAAACCATCTAATATTAAGTTATTTCCTGTTGCAGAAATTGTAACAATATGGTAACTATTATCTGTATTTCTAGTTGTATTTGAGTAATTGTCTACATAACTAGCTAGGTTAACGTCATTATTAGCTAAGTCTCCCGACAGTATTGTTTCATTAGCTCCATATAAGCGTTGAGATAATTGCAATTCTGTGCCAGCGAATCCTCCATATATTTTAAGGTTTTGTTGCGTAATATTAAAACTTACATCTCTATTCGATGTATGTGGTTTATAAACGCCAGATGCTACCCATATTTCCTCATCATCTTGAGCTACAGATAATGCAGTCTGGAGAGAAGTATATGCATCTACCCAAGAGCTTCCATCATTATTTCCAGTAGCAGCGCTATTAACAAAAATTGGTGTTTTAAATCCTATTGTTTTTTTAACATATGCTGTTGGCATACCATTACAGTATGTACGAATATAGATGTCGTAAAATGTATTTAAAGTCAACCCTGAAAGAGTATATATTTCATTTGTAATATTAGTTATAGTTGTTCCACTTGCTATAGGCTCTCCCACTAAAGTATATGATAAATCGTATGGTCCAGAATTATTAAATGCATGATTCCAAGTTATTGTAGTCTCATCTGCTGCTAAAGTATTTTCTGTTGATTGTATATTCGAAATTTCACCACAAACTAATACTTTTTCATATACTCCCATATCTACAGTTGTATTAACAATACGTGGATTACCAGCTAAATCTTCGGTAAGAGTTACATAAGCATTATCACCACTATCTCTTGCAGGAGAACTCCCTTGAAGTGTAAAATCGTTATTTAAATAATCTGAAAACAAGGGATTACTACTACTTGTATTGGTTTGACTAGAGGCATTAACTTTTGAAAAACCGTCTTGAGCTATAGAATTTCTAACATTTAATGTCGTTGCGAAATTAGAATGTCCTTGGTTTAAGGTTCTAACTGCATCTCCATTAGCATCTTGATTATGATAGAAAATATTATTAACTCCCGTAAAATTATGAGAACAATTTCCACCTCTAGATAGGCCTAACACCCCCCTTTCCGCAGAGGGCTGTGTCCCTATATCTGTATTATTAACAAAAGTACAGTTAGTTACTGTAGATACTAAACTGCTACTAGTTGTATTTGCTCTTAACCAAGCACCGCTTCCTGTAAATCCTAATGCAGTACCAGAGCGATCTTTTGTTATATTATTATGGAATAAACTATTACTTAAGTTTACAGTATAAGTTCCTGATGTTGAGTTTAGAGTATATACTCCTCCTGCGTAGGTTACTACATTGTTTCTAAATATTGAGTTTTCAACAAGTAACTGACCTCCTGCCATAAATTTTGCATAAATACCTCCTGCCCCAACGGCAACATTGTTTTCGAAAATACTATTTCTTATTGTTAGCTCTAAAACGTTATCTTGTTTTCTAATTCCTCCACCAAAACGGTTATCTCCTGAACTTGCATCTGATTGCCCTCCAGAAACTACGATACCATCTACAATAACTCGTTCTCCTGAAATGGTAATTACATGATAAACATTTTCTCCTCGTCCATTTCCAACAAAATCAACTCCTGTATCGTTACCATTAATATCTCCAGATAGCATTGTTATATTGTTGTAAAAGTTACGTTGATTAATGCTTGTTTCACTTCCTGTAAAACCACCATAAATCTTAACATCATCGTTAACTATTGCAAATGTATTTTCTCTATTTCCTGAATTTGGTTTATAAGTTCCTGTAGCTATCCAAATTTCAGATTTGCTTGGTGCAAAAGCTAATGCATCTGTTAGAGAGGTAAAAGCGTCTCCCCAATTAAGCCCTGTATTTGCTCCAGTTGCATTTTCATTAACATAAACAATTCCTGGAGTAGTAAAACTATAAGGTACTACCGACCATTCTGTTGTATTAGCACACTTTTCCCTAACAAAAACATTATAAGTTGTTAATGATGTTAATCCAGATAAGGGTACAACTCCATTTGTTATATTAGAAATTATTTGTGCATTTGTAAAAGGCTCTCCTTCTGGTAAATAGGCTAAATCGAACGTTCCAGTTTGCGATATATTTATAGTCGCACTGTTAGTGGTTACTGCAGTATTTCCTAAAATAGACACATCTGGCACTGCACAAAAATTCCCATTAGAGAATAATGTATTAATTTCTGCTGTTGTTAAAGCCCTGTCATATACATGTATATCATCTAATTCATCTTGGTATATATCCACTCCAGATAAATTAGATATTCTGTTATTTGCTATATTAACGTTTCCTAGTGAGTGTATGGTTTTAGTTACTCCAAAAGCCGCAACAAAGGTCGTAGGGTTTTGTTGGGTTGGGTTATTATCTATTGTTATAGTATTTTTCAACTCATAACGCGCAAAATTTGAGGTATTATTAACAAACGTTAATTCTACACTTACATTTACGTGATGCCAATTACTATCTGCTATAGTTGTTGTTGATTCAAAAGTATGCCCTATATTAGCTTGTACTGCTTGATTTAGCTGGTTACTATTATAACGTACTCTAGAAGAGGCTCCAATTTTACCATTCTTTAAATAAATAAAATAACCTGTTTCATTACCATTAAAGCCAGTTCCTGAGCGTTCACTTTGATCTATAATGGTTCTTCTATTTGAATCGTTTGTAGAGGTTTTAATCCAAAAGCTATAATTTATTACTTGGTTTACGCTTTGAAATGAACCAGAAGTATTTCCAAAATTAATATCACTTCTTGTGAGGTAATCCCCATTACAACTTAAAGCATTGTTTACTACGTTAAACCTATTAGACGTATTGGAAGAAGACACACCAGTTTTGGTAAAGTCATTCATATTCGCTGTACCATCGACGAAAGTTCCATTATCTAATTCATAACTCGCAATAAGGCCATTTGTAGGGATTTGTGCATAAGAGAGTGAAGATAAAAAAAATAAGAAAAGCAATCTTGTTTTCATAGTATAATTATAGTTTGTGGTTTAAAGCATAAAACTACCTACTAATTAACAAGAAAATGATTACCAATTGCTGAAATGCAGTTTTCAATTTCTAAAACAAAAATTAATACTTATAACAAGGCATAGTAGTAATTAGTATTATAAAAGTATTGAACATTCTAACTTTTTAGTTCTTTTTGGAGCTTATTTTTCTAATTGAAGAGTAGTATTTGTTTAAGTAGCTTAATAATATCACATAAAGTAAATCTTCTTCACTAATGGTACTCCTCTTACGAATTACTTTTCTTTTCTTTAGATTTGTTTGTGCAATAGGGTCTTTTGCTAGTTTATTTATAGAGTGATTTATCTTAGATATTGACGAATCTGCTTCTTTAACAAATCCTTTTTGAGCATTAGAGCCTATTGTAATTGAGAAACTTAAAATAAAGAGTATAAGTGTTAGTTTTTTCATAATCGCTATCATTTTAAATAATCTTTAAAAGTAACTCTACTTACAAAGTAAACGATATTAACTTTTCTAAAAAGCCTATATCAACTTCTAAAACTTACCCTATGCTTTGCACTATTGCTAAAAACTCTTCTTTTTTATCCTTAGATATCGATACTGTTTCGTTATTATCCATTACAATATATCCTCCATTTTTTTTAGAGTATTCTTGTATGTATTTTAAATTAATTAAATACGATCTGTGTGGTTTATAGAATGTGGAAGTGTTTTCCAATAGCTCTACAAAGTGTCTTAGGGGTTTACTTATTAATATTTCGCCTCTGGATTGAAGTGAAATATTAGTATACATTCCATCTGCTTTTAACATTATTATGTCTTCAAAATCTACAAACTTAATGCCATCTGCTACTGGGAGTGCTATTTTTTTAAAGTTTAAACTATTTAGGCTATTCCTTAGTTCTTCTATTTTTACATTTATTTGCGATTTACCAATGCTTAATAAAGCCTTATTTATGGCAGATTGTAATTTATCTACTCTTATTGGTTTTAACAAGTAGTCTATAGCTGATAACTCGAACGCTCTAATGGCATATTCACTGTATGCTGTTGTAAAAATGACTTCAAAATTATGATGCGTTTTATCTATAAAGTCTAAAATTTCTAATCCAGAATGTTCTGGCATTTCTATATCTAAAAATACTATTTGTGGTTGTTCCCTTTTTAAAACCTCAATACCACTTAATAAATCTTCTGCTGTGATTACTGTTTTAATTTTTGAACAATTTTCTTGAATCATCAATTGCAATAGTCGTCTTGCTTTTGGTTCATCATCTATAATTAACGCCTTCATAATCATATATTTTCGTAAGGGATTATTATATCTACTTGTGTCCCTATTGCTGTTTCTTCTTTTAACAAGTCTGTAATCGTAACTCCTATTTGTTTTTCTTTTCCGTAGTTTAATAAATCTAGTCTATCTTGGTTAGCTTTAGTTGCAAAAGATTTATGTTGTTTGTAACTTCTTTCTTTATATTCTTTAGCTTTTGTTCTGCCAACTCCATTATCTACTATACTACATTTTATAGTTTTTAACGATTCGTGTAAGCTAAAATCTATTTTTAATATTCTATTTTCTTTTCTATGTAATAGTCCATGTTTTAGTGCATTTTCTACATAAGGCTGTATCAACATCGTAGGAATATATATATTATTAGGTTCTAATATATCATTTTTTATGCTGTATGTTAGTTTGTCTTCAAAACGTAGTTTCTCTAACTCTAAATACATTTCTAAACAATCTATCTCTTCTTGTAATGGAACTCTCCCCTTTGAGCTATGACGTAAATAGGCTCTCATTAAATCTGCGAATTTCCCTAGATAATCGCTTGCTAATTTTTTTTGGTTAAGCATAATATATTCTTGAATAGAGTTTAATGCATTGAATATAAAATGCGGATTCATTTGTGAACGTAAATTCTCTAGTTTTAACGCCACTAATTGGTGCTTTATTTTTACTTGCTCTAATTCGTTTTCTTTTTGTTCTTCTTTATGTTTTGCTTTAATTTTAAAAAAAACAATTACACTAGCCAATCCTATAATTGCTATTAAAGCACCAAACCACCAGCGCTTCCAAAATGGTAACGTTACATCTGCTTTAAATTGTATTGTATTAGTGTAAGTGCCTTCTAGTATATTCTTTGCTCTAGCTTTAATAATATATTTTCGACTTGGCAAACTGTTAAAATCTACCTCATGCTTGCCTTGTTCTAAAGTAATCCATTCAGGGTTTAAGCCTTCTACTTTATACTCAAATTGATATTCATTTAAAACATTTAGTCCGTTGACCATAAATTTTATTCCCAATGCATTGGCATCATAATCTATTTTATAATTTTCTTTTATTTCTTGTAATTTATTTTCAATTTTTATTTCTGAAAAATAAATTTCTGGAACGCATATTTTTTTCTTTTGTTTTGTTTTTGGAAATTGATATATCCCATTTGATGTTTGATACCACACATAGTTGTCTGTTACTTGGAGTTTTAATATTCTGGGATGTATAATACCGTCGCTTATACTATAATTTATAAAACTTTCTGTTTCGTAATTGTAGCGTTGTATACCTTTATTTGTAGCTATCCATAGATTCTCCTCATCGGTAGCCATTGCTCTTATATTTTTATCAAGTAACCCTTTTTCAGATTTATAAATCGTTTTTAAAATCTTTCCGTTTTTCATTAAATAAAGCCCCCAATTAGGTCTACTTATCCATACGCTATCTGTATTTGTTTTAGTCACTAGCTTACGCATGTACAACTTGGTGTTATCGTGTAGGACGTTTTCTAAATTCCTTTCTTTTATAGTTCCCCATTTAAGTCCCCTTGCAGTATTTACATAATAGTGTCCAGATTTAGTTGTTGTTAAGCTTCCTGACCTGCCATTAAAAGCTATTTTTCCCTCTAGATTATTATTTAGTATTTTAGTCCTATCGTAATTAGAGGTAATAAACAAGCTATCGTTTAATCGTTTTATGTCTTTGGGTGTATATTTAATTAATTGCTTAGTTACTTTTAAATTAGCTGGATTATATACTTCTATAAAGCCTCCATTAAAAAATAATCCTTGATTTTTTAATTTATCGTAATAAACACGTTGTTCCTTAAAATAATCTATATTTCGGGAAACACTTTTTTTAGTTTTTAAATTAACTGAGTGTAATTTATTATTGTTAGATATATAATTTATTGTATAGTCATTGACAGCTACAAAGTGAGATATTAAATCTTCTTTATATGCTTCTGTTTTATATTCTTTTACGTCTAAATCGGGAATTACATACAACCCATTATTTAGTGTAGAAAATATATAGTTTTTATTACGATCTATAATAAGGTCGGTTACTCTCTTTTCTTTTAAATAATGGTTTTTTAAAACTAATTTTCCATCAATATAACCATATTCGTACGCTCCATTTACAGTAAAAAACCAATAGTTGTTTTTTATTTTTTTTAAATGTGATATTGCAATACGAGAAATAGCATTGAAATCGTTTACTGGTTTAATTCCTGATTCGTTAATTTCGAAAAAGGAATTTATGTTTCTTCTTTGAGAGAGCATATAAAGTTTCTCTCTGTAACTAAACATATTTGAAAGTAATTCTTCTTTTTCTGTAATTGCAGTTTTAAAGTGCATTACATGAGATCCTTTTTTAATTTCATGCAATGCATCATCTTGGTAATAATACTCTTTTCCTTTATAATTATAATAAAGGCTTTTTTGACTATTATAAAGTTTCACTCTATCTATTACCTTCGTATCAATATCTATTTTGTACCGATATTTATCAACAAATACGATATTGTTATCTATAATTTCGAACGTTACAAGTTTTTCTCCTATATGTTCTTTTAAGTTCATAAAAAGAACAGTCTTACCGTTTTCAACATAGTAAAACTCTCCTCCCATGTTATTAAACCAAATTCGTCCTTTCTTATCTAATTTTAGACCAAAGACCGAAGACCTCACCAGTTTTGGGTGGGTATATTTTACATATTTTTCTCCATTGAAGCTGTAGAGTCCAGAGTTTGCAGCAAGCCATATAAGCCCATCTTTATCCTCTAACATTCTATAAATAATCTTATCTGGCAAGCCGTTTTCTTCACCAATATGTATAGATAAAGGATCTTGAGCTTGTACAACAAAAGAAATGAATAAATACAGAATAAGTATTAAATGCTTTTTTATCAAAATTTAGAAAATATTAAATTCTAAATGTACACTTTAGTTTTAATAAAAGCCTTTTATAACTTCTAAAACACCTCTTTCAGTTGCTAAATCTATGGTTTTAGTTTAATGGGAAGTTATTTAAAATAAGTGTTTCCAGCTTATTTTTATCATTTTCAAAAATTAAATATGCTTTTAGTTCTGGGTGCGCTTTTGTAAATTGTTTTACTCTTTCTACTCCCATAGCTTGAAAAGCCGTTGCATATCCATCTGCTTCCATACAATTACTTGCTATAATAGAAACACTTAAAATATTTGTTCGTGTTGGATAACCTGTTTTTGTATCTATAATATGTGCGTACCTATTACCTTCTTCATCTACTTTAAATTTTCTATACGTCCCTGAAGTAGCCATCGCCCTATCTTTTAATACAAAGACTTTATCATAGCTTTGAGTACCATCAAAATTGGGGTTTTCTATACCTACAGTCCAACCAGATTTTTTATCAATGTTTATACCATTTCCTCTTAACTCACCGCCTATATTAATTAAATAGTTTTTAATTTTTTTATGTTCTAAAAACTCTCCTACAACATCAACAGCATATCCTTTAGCTATTGCATTAAAATCTAGGTATGGTTTAGGTTTTTGTTTTTCAAGCTTAGATCCTTTTAAGGTTATTTTATCTAAGCCTACATACTGCATTAAACTATCTATTTTAAGACTATCTAAGCGCGTTTTGTTTTTTTCTGACCCAAAATTCCATGCATTAACTAATTTACCAATAGTGGGGTCGAAAACGCCTTTAGTTTCTTTATGTATCTTTTTGGAGGTTTTAAAAACTTTTATAAAATGATTATCTATACTATCTAATATATGCTTGTTAACTTTTGAAATGTCTGAATCTGCTTGGTAATTAGACATTGATTGATTGATTGTATAAAATAAACTGTCTATTTCTTTTTGATAATTAATTCCTTCTTCTGAATAATAATTTATATCATAGAATGTCCCAAATATAGGACCAGATAGTTTCATTTTTTTTAACTCACTTTTGCAAGACACTAATGTTAAAGCAGTAATAATTAACAGTACAGTATTTTTAAACATTATAAAGTATTTTGTTTCTAACAAATTAGTTTAAATTGGTTTCTAAAACTTGTATACCATTATATTCTATAAGGTATTCTTCATTTAAGTATACTGGTAAATCCTCTCCTTTTGGGTTACCTAAACCAACTCCTGCATATAATACTTTAGCATTATGTTCTCTGGCATGCGTTTTAAATGATTCCATCCAAACTATATCGTAATTATTAGCATTTTCGGGAAGCATTACTGCTTTAACAATAACAAAAAAATATTGCTTATTAGCATCTATACAAACAAATTGCGGGTGTTTTTTAAGCTTACTATTAACTGCTATAAATTCGAATCCTCGTTGTTCTAGGTCTTTGCCAACATGGTTCATTGCCAAGTTATGCAGTTCTTGGGCTGATAATGCTTTATTCATATAACAAAAATACAACAATTGTTATTATTTAATAGTCGTCGCTTACTCAAAATAAACAAAAAACATGTTTTACATTTATTTAAATCTCACATATTTGGAGTTATTAAATGTGTAATTAGAAACACCTATTTCTACATTTAATTTTAGATCATACCAAGGAGATAGTTCTGTGTCTTCAAGATTTTTAACCAAATGCACACTTTGTGCTGGTGTATTACCTTGAAACAATAAAAAAAGTTTTTCTCCTTTCTCATTAACAGCTTCATCAGCTATCATAACAATATGGCCTGGTGTACCTCCACGTATTAACATGTCTCCAACTTTAAGTTTTTCAATAGCTGTTATTTGTGGCAACTCATTATACAAAGACAAGGTTCCTGAATAGGTATAAATTAAATTCAAATATTTATAAAAATTATTTTTAGTATGATTACTTTTTGCTGTTTTACTAAAAGTAACTTTATTTCCATTTATTCTTGGCCTGTAGCCTTCTGCATATTCTAGCCAAGAGCAATAATGTCCACTTGTAAAATTAAAACCAATTTCGCCTTTTCTATTATTATCCCACAAATACTCACTTCTAATTCTTATTAATGCATCTGCACATTGCTGCAATCCATTTTTTGGTACTGGGACATCTAATATTCCTATATGCCCAATTTGCCAATAATATTCGCTGCCATCATAATTAATTATTTTGCTATTAAATGGCTTAAGTTTATAGTTTCTTAAATAATCTCCAAATGATCCTGTATTATATTTTACTCGCTTATACCCTTTTGGTGTGTTAACTCTAGATTTAATAGTTAAACTATCTTTATTTAAAAGTGATGTCGTTGTGGTAATCCCTTTTACAGTTTGTTTAACCACTTGCTTCATTGGACTGAATTGTAATGCCCATGCGCATATGGAGATTAAAATACAGATAACTAATATTACTTTTTTCATAATCTTATAAACGTAAAAAGCCAATACGAAAGTATTGGCTTTTACTATTTTATAATAATTAGTTTATTGCAACCTAATTATTCTTTTATTAATTTAGTTGTTAAACTAGCTTCTTCTGTAGATAGCTTTACAAAGTATACCCCTGCATTAAAAGTGCTAACATTAATAGTTTCCATATTAGAAGTGCTGTTGTATACTTTTTGTCCTGCAATGTTAAATACTTCTACTTTAGATAATGTATTTTCTAATCCTTTAATAGTTACAACATCATTTGCTGGGTTAGGAAAAATTGAATATCCTGTTAATTCATTTTCTTCAACTGTTAATGTTGCAAAGCTGTATGAAGTTGTCCCTGTTTGGCCTTGAAAATAATTTGAAGTAGGCGTTGATCCACCAGTAGGGTCAACCGTTAAAGAACTATCAAAAATACTTCCTGAAGCATTCATAGCTAATGAAGATCCATTATCAAGAACACTAATTTCCCCAGTTGTAGGAGCTCCTAAAACATCAAAAGTCACTAGAGGAATCAATTGACCATTTGTATGAGCTGGAAAATCATCATTCGGATCAGAAGCAACTGTTAAAACAGTAGCACTTCTATCATTACCTGGATCTGCTGCATCTAATTGAGATGCAGTGTACACAGCAAAAGAAAGGCTTCCTCCTCCCTCATGTTTTATTGCCCCGCCTTCATCAATTGATGCACCATCTTGCAACATTACTGTAAATCCGTAAGAATCTAAAGTAGGTGTTGCACCACCAGAATCAAAATCTGGTACTGCAGCTACAGTGTAATTATATCCACTATTTTGAATAAGTGTGAACCTGTAATCTGTTTGAGCATGTATAGTAAAACTAAATGCAAGAGCTAATACTAATAGTAATTTTGTTTTCATTTTTTTTGTTTTATATCTTAGAGTTAACAAATATATCATTTTTTTTGTTGTTTTAATTAGTTCCTTCGGGTAATTGTTGTGTAAAGTTATAGGTTCCTGTTGGTGGGCCTCCAAATACTGAGTTTGATGGATTGTTAAATATATTATTTCTAATAGTTAACACATCACTATTTGATCCTGCATAATAGGTTAACCCATCCATGTTTACATCTGTTCCATTATAACCTAAAGAACCATAAGTTGCTACTGGTGGCCCTCCAAAAACTGAATTACTTGGATCGTTAAACACTTGTGCACGTATTAATGGCACGTCAGATTGACCTCCTACATAGTTTAAAAGCCCATTTCCTGTACTATCTCCTGCCCACATGCCTAACATACCACTTGGCATTCCAAAACTGGTTTGTGCATCGGTTCCAAATGTAATTGGTGTTGTATTGGTAAAATCTACTACAGATGTTGTTGCTGATAATGCTAACAATCCATTCGTCATTACGCCTAAGTGATTTCTATGTTTTACTACTACATAGTAATCTTTACCTGATGTATTAAACAGTAAACTTGATGTGCCATCTACTCCAACAACATCTCCATCTCTTTGAAGTAAAGCCGATTGTGAGGCTGTAACTGTAGTATTAGTTACGGCATCTCTTAATTCTACTAATACCCAATCTACTATTGCATTTGCTCCTGTTACATTAAATACAGAGGCATTACATGTTGTTGCATCGTATGGACTCGTTGTAGGTATGTATCCTGCTACTCGTAAATCATCTCTCATTAAACTCTCTTCGCCTGTATTTGGATTTAATGCAGCCCCTTGTAAGTATACTTTTGGTGATACTCTTACTCTAAAGGCCGACTCTGGTCCAAAATAATAGGTTCCTGATAGACCTGTAAAAGTCCCTGTTAATGTTGTATTAGGTCCAAATGATGCCACAGTTAATGGTACGACTTCTCCTGAACCCTCCCTTAGGGCATATAAAGAACTTGTTGATGTAAACTCACTTGCTTCTAAATAAAAAGTAATATCTACATCTCCAGAAGTTGTTGTATTTGTTGGTGTTATCGTAAATGACTTATCCATTACTAGATTTGGAGCTACACTTCCATTATATGATTGTGTACTTGTTCCTGCTCTTACAACAGATACATCTGTGCAACCATAATTAAATCCATTTTTATTTACAATATCTAACATGAAATCTCCTGAATCATCCGCAGTATATGCCGTTCCATTTCCTGGTATATTTAATGCATCGTCTGTTACTCCTGTATTTACAGCTGTTTGAATTTCTGCTCCAACATCTGCTGTTATAGAGACTTCATCTACACCTAGTACCCATTGTCCTGTTGTATCGTGATGTCTAAATGATATATATATTGGTTGACTTGAATTAGCAAAAGCATTAGGAATTGCTACATCATAATAAGCACCTCCAACGGCAGGAATTACTGTATCTACTAAACGAGTTCCTGCTGTAATATTTGCTATTGATCCAGCCAATGTAGAAATATAAACTTCATAATTTTCACTATAAAAATTACCATCACTTCCTGAACCTGCAAAATATCTTAAGTTTATATTAGATGCTCCATCTGGAATTGTAATTGCTGGTGATGTTACAAAATTATCTGGACTATAATCAGAGCCATTCCATGAATATGATGCTAAAAAATAATCTGTATAGATTCCAAAAGGAGTTGTCCAATTAGATTCTTGAACTAAATTCCAATCATCTGCAGTTTCATTATTACCATCTCGAATAGTCCAATCACTAGCATCAGCATCTGAAAAATCATCGTTAAAGAGCGTCATATTTGTACTTGCAGATGGCACACTATCATCATCGTTAATTGCCAACAGCAATGAATTCGTACCTGCTGTTGCATCACCCCCACTAACAGTAAAATCTATCGTTACTGTTTCTGTACCCTCTACAAATCCATCATTGTATACTCTAACTGATAAATCTTGAGAAGCTGTAGCTCCAGCTGCAAAAACGACATTAGGTGTTAGAATTTCAAAATCATCCCCATTTATTGCCGTTCCTCCAGCAATATTAAAAGTAACAGTTGCATTAGCCGACGGCCCAACTGCAACAGTTAATGGTACAATAATATCTGTATAACATGCAGCTCCTTCTGTGGTTGAAGCTGATGGACTTGCATAAGAAATTACAGGGTTAACTGCTCCTGAAATATCTATTACTGCGGAGTTTATATTAAAAAATATGTTTCCGCTACCTTTAACCATTATACGACATGTACTAGACTCTCCATTAGGAACAACGATATCATGTGAGCCATCATTTGGTGTAGCTGTTGCTAAAACTGTTGGATAGGTTAATCCTCCATCTTTGGATAAAAGGATATCAACATTAGCTGCATTAATTGGAGCGGCATTAGTTCCTGCAACATTCCAAGTAATTGTTTGTGTACTTCCTTGTGGCCATACTGTAGCTGAATTTTGTGAACTCACTGTAAATGGACCTGCACTAGCATTAGTAGTCACTGTCATTAAATCATCCGCAGTTTGTCCTCCTCCTGCATTATTATCTCTCACAGTTAAAGCAAATTCCATAGTTCTAGATACAGATGGTAATACTTCCCATGTTGTTGATCCTCCTGTAGTTACTAAATCTGATAACCTAGGTATATATCTTATTGGGTTTGTTGTGCCTTCAAAAGAACGCACCATTGGTCCTACAGCACTTCCAGCAACTGGTGGTGCTTGTCCATTTGGTGCTTGTTCTGTATCGTTTTGCTCCCAAGTAAAAGTATGAGATGCTGTACCGTCTGGATCAGTAGAACTTCCTATAAGCATATATGGTGTTGAAACAGGAATAGTATAATTACTCCCTGCGTCTGCAGTTGGAGCTGAGTTACCTATATTAGTTTCTACATCACAAGAGCTACTAGCTCCAGTTTTAATATTAGCAGAAATATCTCTAATATTTACATAATTAAAATATGCATCACTATTATTTTGAACATTAGATGCACAAATCCCTGCATACCCCATAATAGTTGTACCTGAGGCCGGTTCTACTTCTGTAGCACCATTACCAGAACGACTACAAGTATTCATAGTATGCCAACCATCAAATTGATGCCCCATTTCATGAGCCACATAATCTACATCAAATGGATCTCCTGTTGGGTCAGCTCTTCCTGTATAACCACGCCCTTTGTGCGTTCCTGTTTGAGAAACACTTGTACAAACACAACCTAAACATCCTGCACTACCGCCTCCTGTTGTATTAAAATTATGACCAATATCGTAATTATTTACGCCTATTACATTATCTAATGTTACAGCCGTTTGGGTATTCCATTCATTATTCCATGGATCATTATTCGCTGTTAAGTATATAACATCATCATTGTTTGCAACAAAAATCATTGTTGTTGCCAAGTCTCTTTCATATATACCATTAACTCTCGTCATAGTTATAGCCATCTGTGCTTGCACATTAGCTTTTTGTTGAGCTGTAGTTCCTGTTCCTTTAAAAATGGTTCCATATTCTCCAGTACAAGATTGCGCTAATCTGTATGTTCTTAATTTACTATCATCAATCGCCTTGTTTGTTGAAGTATTACCACTAAGCGAAGGTAATTCGACTTTCTCATCTGTTAAACACTCAAATCCTTGGTTATCTATACCAAGTGCTGCTTTAGAGTATACCATATAATTATTTCTGTCCTCTGTATAAGGATCTATATACCAAGAGCGTTTAGTTCCAGACAATGTCATTGTATGTAAACCAAATTGAGTAACTGTAAAACGCATTGTAGCACTAGGATCGTCTATTCCCTGACCTGCATAGGCTTTTATCATTGGCATTTTTCTAGCCAACTCTTCCTCCATTACTGGAGTTTCAATAATAGCAAATGTTTCGAATTCGCCAGATGCATTTGGAAATGCAATTCTAACTGGAGAGTTTTTAGCTATAATTTCACCTCTCATAGGAGCATTAGCTATACTCCTTTTTAAGGACTCTAAATCTAACTCATAGAGTTGAAAATCTGAAGGCTTTGAGCTTCTATGTACTTTTGCTTCTTTCTCTAGTCTACTCTGACTAGTTTTTGTCCATATATTTTTTGATGCTTGCCTTCTATTTTGAGAAAAACCAAAAAGCACAAAAAACATTAAACCAATTGTTAGTAATGTAGTTTTATTCATAATCTAGTTGGGGTATTATTTTACACTGCTTCAAATATAACGTTTTATCGTTATTTCGCAACATTTTATCGTTTTTTTTGTCATATTACCGTTGAAATCACTAAAAAAATAAGGCTATGTTAATTCATTCAAAAAAACAAAAACCTAGGTGATTTTATAAATCATCTAGGTTTTTTAATTTATTTACTAGATCACCAAAATTAGTTAGTTCCTTCTGGTAATTGTTGTGTAAAGTTATAGGTTGCAGCTGGTGGGCCTCCAAATACTGAGTTTGATGGATTGTTAAATGTATTATTTCTAATAAACAACACATCACTATTTGATCCCGCATAATAGGTTAATCCATCCATATTTACATCTGTTCCATAATAACCTGTAGATCCGTAAGTCGCTACTGGTGGACCTCCAAATATTGAGTTATCGGGATCGTTAAACACTTGTGCACGTATTGATGGGACATCTGAGGAACCTCCTAAATAATTTAAAAGTCCATTTCCTGTACTGTCTCCTGCCCACATACCTAAGACACCACTTGGCATTCCGAAACTGGTTTGAGCATCTGTTCCAAATACTAATGTACCTGAATTAGTAAAGTCTATTGCTGTTGTAGTATTTGACAATAATAAAGATGCCCCTGTCATAACACCTAAATGGTTTCTATGTTTTATAACTACATAATATCTATCTCCTGCCTGATTAAAAGTAACTGGTGACGTTCCGTCTACATCTACTACATCTCCATCACGTTGTAATAATGCAGATTTAGAATCTAATATAAGCGTACTTGTTGTTTGATCTCTAAGCTCTACTTGTACCCAATCTACAATTGCATTAGCCCCTGTTGTGTTAAATACAGCAGCATTACATGTTAAATTATCTGGATACGGACTAGTCGTTGGAATTAAATTATCAACTCTTAAATCATCTCTCATTAATGTTTCTTCTCCTGTATTAGGATTTAGTGCTGCTCCTTGTAAATAGACTTTAGGAGATACTGAAACTCTACATTCTGGTCCAGAAGTTACTGTTACTATAGCTTCACATGTAGATACACCTCCATTTCCATCATCTGCCGTAATTGTAACTGTAACATCTCCTGTATCACTACAAGAAAATACACTTTGACTTAAACTTGTAGTTACTGAATTACCACAATTATCTGCAAGTTTAGCTTCAGGCTGATATAAAGCATAAGCATCGTTAGCTGTAGACCATGCTGTTAAGTTACCTCCAGAAATTGGCAATGCTTCTGTTCCTCCTGCATTTTCAATACCAGCTGTTCTGGTTCCTCCATTATTTTCTGCATTAGTATAATGAAATTCTATTCTACTTGTTCCTTCATGTAAATGTACTTGAGCTGTAACTGTTTCTGTTGCATTATACAATGGTACTGCATTGAATTCTACAACCATTTTTCTGTTTGGTGCAGTCCCTACTAATCCATATTGTATCGTTCCTCCTGCATTTGGGCTTAAATCGTCCCATGCAAAAGCTATCATTGTATTAGGGTTTCCTGTATTAGGTATAGCAGTAGGTGTATAAGATGCTGCCCCTGTCATTCCACTTCCATCAAAAGAAATAAATCCATTAGAAGCTATATAAAATTGAGTATATGTTGTACCATAAAAATTAAAATCGAAACCAATATTTAAAGCTGCTGTTCCCGCATCATCGCCTAATGTTACAGCTGTACCTCCAGTAATAGTTTCTGTAGCAAACGTTATAGATTCTTCAACATAAGCACTAGGGACTAAATTAGTAACTAAATCTTCTGTAGTTATAGTTCCTGCTCCATTAGCATCTAAAGTTACTGTTGCGTTTTGACATGATATTACTGGTAAACCATCTGTAACTGTTATTATCTGATCTATAGATGTTGCTGGCATTTGGTTATCTGTATAGGTAACTGTGTGATCTCCTACTCCTGCTGAAGCTGTATCGAAAGTAAATGTAATACCGTCTCCGTTATCTGTAACGTTAGGACCACTATATGTTCCTCCAAATAAGCGACCTCCTCCTAAATCTGAAATTGTTCCTTCTGTAATACATACTGAAGTTCTTGAGACAGCAAATGTTGTTGGAGGTAAATCTGTTGCTGTAGTTCCATCAGAATTACTATTACTCGATCCTTGAGAAGCACTAGCTCCTAAACCTGCTCCCGCAAAGACTTCCCAAATAGTAGAAGCATTTGCTCCACCATAGATGGCCTCATCTGCTGCTAAAATAGCATCACGCCCATCTACAAATCCTGGATTACATCCTTGAAGTTTCATTCCTTCTATAACTAATCGTAAACAAATATTGTTTCCTCCTGTTCCATAATAAATGTCTGGATCCCAACCATGATCGTCAATTAATGCCCAATTTAATTTCCATAAAATTGCAGACCATATAGATCCTACTCCATGCGGTACTACCGCCGAGCCTAAATCTGCATAACTTTGTGTATTTGTTGTACTATACGGTTGAGGACGAATTCCTGCTCCGTTAGGGCCTTGCCCAACTAACCAAGTTCCTATTCCTCTTTGATCTGTTCCTTGGTCTCCAGGCTCCATAGTCATTACTAATCCTATAAAATCTCCCCAGCCTTCGCCCATTTGTTCACTATTATTTAAACATCCTGAGTTTGCAGCTCCTCCTGTTAAACGTGTTGAAAGCCCATGACCATATTCATGCACTATTACAACGTTATCTAAATCTCCATCTCTTGTATTACATACATACATTTGCATTCTTCCTCTTCCTCCATCTGCTGGAGTCGCGAAATTTGCATTACATGTTCCTGATCCATCTTGAGCTTCTGCTCTTACACTATCGCCTGCTGTACCTCCATTACCATAGTTGTTAACTTGAAAGTTTCCTGAAGCTTCATCAAAACCATATATATACCATACATCATGAATAACATTTGTCCAATAGAATAAGTTTGTTACCGCTGCATTAATACTCCCTCCATTATTATTAACATTTGTATCTATTGTAAAATTAAAATCTAAAGCTGCTCCTCCATTTGCTCTTTCTGCATTTGTTCCTGAACCTGTTCCTGTTACTGTACTAGAACTATCATCATAAGCATCACAATTATTTCCTATTGTATAGTTAGACTCGGCTCCTGCTACACCATTAGTATCGTGCCATCCATAAGGAGACCCTGTTGCATCAGCTGGATCACTAACCACAGAACGTCCTCCATGCCCTGGTGATTCCACTGGCATAGCATAAACGTTATATGTACCTCCTCCAACAAATGCTGGTGTATTTACTGACGTTTTATTATTGTTTGTTACATTATATTCATCTTCACAATCGCTATCTAAATTTACATCATCGTGATTATGATTACTATGATCACCACCAATATTACATGATACTGTTAAATTATATTTATTTAGTATTTCTCCAGTATTGGCATCTACTATAAAGCTATACCAATCTGAAGAATTTCTATCTTCAATAGAAAATTCCCAAGCTAATGTAGCTCCTTCTCTTTCTTGATAGTAGTAAAGTTGCTTAACTGGGATGTTGCTATTGGAAACTCCTCCTTTGCTATAATATATCGTTCTTTTTTGATAATCAGTTCTTTCGATATTATCATCTACTTCCACTACATTTAATCCTGTTGGAGTTCCATACCCCATTCTTTGTGATGTAGTTGTAATTGCTTGCGTAGCTGAAATACTAGCAGATGAATTTCTTACTGTATTATCTATATTCTGAACAAAGTTTACGTGAGAGGCAAATGTCTTACCGTCTTTAATATGCAAACTAGATTCTGTTCCAACGACTTCAATACCATTAACAGCTTGTCTTATATATGTATGATGAATACCACTTACAGAGCTAGTGTGCTCTGAAGTAACAACATAATTTGCTGTATTTCCTTCTTTCACCAATTCTTTTAAATAGTTTGAAGAAGTAATTCTTGGATTTTCTTCTTTCTTCTTTTCTTGTGCATTTAGTTGTATACTTAATAAACTTAAGAGTGTAAATGCAAATAACGCTTTAAAGTAAGATTTCAATTTCACCTTAAAAAAGAGGTAATTTTTCCCCATGATAATAGATTCGTATTTGAGAGTTAGTAATCTGGTAATTAACACAATTGAACTAAAAAAATTCAATTCCCTCAAAAATAGCATTTTAACTGATTTTTAACACATTTTGTAGCTATTTTCGACGAAATACACAAAAAAATCATATAACCTGTTGATTTACAATTAGTTTTAAAAAACATCATTTTAATAAACACTAACTGCATTCGGGGGTAATCGCTTATAAACAAAAAACCCTAGCATTTTAACTGCTAGGGTTTTAAATATATAAATTAGTTGGGTTTTAACCTCCAAAGTCGTCAAAACGTATATTTTCGTCATCTAACCCAAAGTCTTCTCCCATTTTCTGAACTGCATTATTCATTAATGGTGGTCCACAGAAATATAATTCTATATCTTCTGGAGTTTCGTGTTTAGATAAATATTGGTCTATTACAACTTGATGTATAAACCCTACGAAACCATCACCTTCTTCATCATTAATATCTTTTTTAACTTTCCAATTATCTGCCTCTGTAGGATCTGATAATGCTATGTAAAACTTAAAGTTTGGAAAATCTTTCTCTAAAGCTCTAAAATAGTGAATGTAGAATAATTCTGCTTTAGAACGTCCACCATACCAATAGGTCACTTTACGGTCTGTTTTAAGTGTTCTAAATAATTCGTACAAGTGAGATCGCATTGGCGCCATACCAGCTCCTCCTCCAACGTAAAGCATTTCTGCTTCAGATTCATTAATAAAGAACTCTCCGTAAGGTCCAGAAATGGTTACTTTATCACCAATTTTTTGATTAAAAATATAAGAAGACGCTACACCTGGATTAACATCCATCCATCCTCCTTTTTCTCTATCGAAAGGAGGTGTAGCAACACGTACATTAAGCATGATTTTTCTACCTTCTGCAGGGTAAGAAGCCATAGAGTATGCTCTTTCTACCAACTCGTCATTTTTCATGACTAAAGGTCTTAAATTAAATTTATCCCAATCTGCTTCAAACTTGTTAGGTTCTCCTGGGTGATCTTCTGGGTGAGCCGAAATATCCATATCTGAATACTTAACTTCACATTTAGGGATTTCAATTTGAATATACCCTCCAGCTTTATAGTCCATATCTTCTGGAATTTCGACTACAAACTCTTTAATAAAGGTTGCAACATTATAGTTTGAAACTACAGTTGCTTCCCATTTTTTAATACCAAATACTTCTTCAGGTATGGTAATCTCCATATCCTGTTTTACTTTTACTTGACATGATAAACGAGCACCATGCTGTAATTCTTTTCTTGAAAAGTGAGGTGTTTCTGTTGGAAGCGCTTCTCCACCTCCAGATAATACATGACATTCACATTGAATACATGTTCCACCACCACCACATGCAGATGGCAAAAATATTTTGTTTCCTCCTAAAGTAGATAATAAAGTCCCTCCTGAAGCTACTTCTATTTCTCTTTCACCATTTATTAAGATCTTTACTGGACCAGATGGTGATAATTTTTGTTTTACAAATAATAATAAACTTACTAATACAAGTGTTATTATTAAAAAGGCTACTACAGTTGCGACTATAGTTCCTGTTGTTCCTGCTGCTAAAATGATCATACTACTTTGTTATTTTAGTGTTATTAGCTAACTTTTTATCGTCTTTAGAAGCTTCAACTTTTACTGTTTTATCTTCTTTTTTAGTTTCTTCTTCTCCTCCAGTTAACATACCTCCAAAACTCATAAATCCAATTGCCATTAATCCTGTAATGATAAAAGTGATTCCTAAACCTCTTAATGGTGCTGGCACGTTAGAGTATCTAATTTTTTCACGGATAGCAGCAATTGCTAAAATTGCTAAAAACCAACCGATACCAGAACCAATACCGTAAACAGTTGCTTGACCTAATGTAGGTATTTCACGAGATTGCATAAATAAAGACCCTCCTAAAATAGCACAGTTTACTGCTATTAATGGTAAAAAGATACCTAAGGAGTTGTATAATGATGGTGAGAACTTCTCTACTACTATTTCTACTAATTGTACCATTGTTGCAATAGTTGCAATAAACATGATAAATGACAAGAAACTTAAATCGTAATCTGCATATTCTTCTCCTAACCAAGATAATGCACCTGGTTGTAAAAGGTACTGATCTAACAACCAGTTTAAAGGTACTGTTATAGCTAATACGAAGATTACTGCTGCTCCAAGACCAACTGCTGTTGATACTTTTTTAGATACTGCAAGGTAAGAACACATTCCTAAGAATGTTGCAAACACCATGTTATCTATAAATATTGATTTGAAAAATAATTCTAATAATTCCATATTTCTTTCAATTTTTAGTGCTTAGTTATAAGCGCTAATTAATCTTCAATTAAAGCTTTGTTTCTACTACGTTGTACCCAAATAATGATTCCTACAACTATTAATGCCATTGGTGATAATAACATGAATCCGTTATTTTCATAACCTAGTGCATATAATCCTGTTTTTTCAATTGGATCACCTAAAACTTTAAATCCTAATAAAGTTCCTGAACCTAATAATTCTCTGAAGAAACCAACAATTATTAATATAACTCCGTACCCTAAAGAGTTTCCTATTCCATCAAGGAACGATTTCCAAGGTCCGTTTCCTAAAGCAAATGCTTCAAAACGTCCCATAATGATACAGTTTGTAATAATTAAACCAACAAATACAGATAAGGTTTTACTTAACTCGTAAGCAAAAGCTTTTAGCACTAAATCTACAATAATTACTAAAGAAGCAACGACTATTAATTGTACAATAATTCTAATTTTTGAAGGTATAATGTTACGCATTAATGATATAACAACATTTCCTACTCCTAAAACGAAAAGTACAGAAATTGCCATTACAATTGATGCTTTTAACTCCGCAGTAATTGCTAAAGCCGAACATATTCCTAATACTTGAATAGTAATAGGGTTATTATCTGCTAAAGGATCTAATATTAAACTCGCGTCTTTTTTTGATAAAAGTCCCATATATTATTTTTTTAATTTTTGAAAGTAAGGTAAGTATAACTTCAAGTCTGTTTTAATCATTGCTGTTACACCATCTCCTGTAATAGTAGCTCCTGCAATAGCATCTACTTCGTTATCTGTTTTATCTGTATTCTTAGGATCGTTATTTCCTTTTGCTACAGTAATTCCTTTAAATACTCCGTTAGACATTAAATGCTCGCCAATAAAATCGTCCATAAAGAAACGTTGCTTAATGTTAGCACCAAGTCCAGGAGTTTCTCCTTTATGATCGAAATAGGCTCCTTGTACTATCATATTTTCATCTAAAGCAACATAACCCCATATAGCATCCCAAAGTCCTTTTCCTCTAATTGGAGCTACATAAAATGTTTTACCATCTTTTTCTCCAACAAATAAAGGTAAACGTCTTGTTTTTCCTTCTTTTGCCTTAGCTTGCTCTTTTTTAACATCTATAAGATAAGCTTGATCGTCTTCGGTTACTTTATCTCCTTCTATTACTAATTGCTTAGTAATGTATTTTGAAAATGCTTCTGGTGCTTTATCTGTAGAAATAAAAGTAGCACTACTTTCATCATTATCATTTACGCCCATAGCATACAAAATGTTTTGTTGCTTTTCTAGACGTTTATTTTCTGTAATCTTTTCTTTTGTTGCGCCTGCAATTCCAGCTAACAATGTTCCTACTATTAATACCATTCCTATGGCAAATAGTATTGTGTATGAATTTTTATCTGTTTTATTTTCCATCGTTATGCAGCTTTTGCTTTTAAACGTTTCATTCTTTTCTTGACATTACCTTGTACTACGTAATGATCTATTGTTGGAGCGAACACATTCATTAATAAAATAGCCAACATTACTCCTTCTGGATATGCTGGGTTAAACACACGAATCATAATTGAAATAAACCCAATTAAGAAACCGTAAATCCACTTTCCTTTATTAGTTTGCGATGCAGTAACAGGGTCTGTTGCCATGTATACCGTACCAAAAGCAAATCCTCCAATTAATAAGTGCATCCAGAATTCTGTATTCATTAAGCTATAAAACTTACTAGATTCTGTTATAATACCTGCGTCTACAACACCATTAAAAATTAATCCCATTGCTAGAGCTCCTAATACAGATGATAACATAATTCTCCAGCTTCCTATTTTAGCGAAGATTAAAAATAATCCTCCTAATAATATAAGTAATGTAGATGTTTCACCAACAGAACCAGGAATAAACCCATAGAACATATCCATCCAATCATAACCTACCGGATTATTTTGAGCTAAACTACCTAATACTGTTTCTCCTGAGATAGCATCTGGCGTTCCTGTTCTTTCAACAGCTTCGTGAACCCATACTTTATCTCCAGACATCCATGTTGGATAAGCAAAGAATAAAAAGGCACGAATAGTTAATGCAGGATTAAGAATATTCATTCCTGTTCCTCCAAACACTTCTTTACCTATTACAACACCAAATATAACCGCTACTGCTAACATCCATAATGGTGTATCGATTGGTACAATTAATGGCACTAACATTCCTGTTACTAGGTATCCTTCTTCTACTTCATGTCCTTTTATTACAGCAAAAACAAATTCTACTGCAAGACCTACAACATAAGATACTATTACTAGTGGTAACACTGTCCATGCGCCCACAATAAAGTTATCCATTGTTAAAAAGTTTCCAAACAAAGACACCTCGGCAGTTATCCCCTTTGCAGCATCTATAGCTGCATAGTGTTGGTAACCTGCATTGAATATACCAAAGATTAAACAAGGAATCAATGCCATAATAACAGTGTTCATTGTTCTTTTTAAATCATCGGCTGCTTTTATATGAGTTCCGTTATGTGTGGTCTCATTTGGTAAGTATAAAAATGTATGGATTGCGTTAAACGCAGGAGCCATTTTAGTTCCTTTATACTTTTCCTTTAAATTATGTAAATTACTTTTTAAACCCATTATCCTATTTCTTTAAGCATTAAGTCTAAACCTTTTCTAATAATATCTTGATGTGGCTGCTTAGACACACAAACAAACTCTGTTAAAGCAAAATCCTCTGGTGCAACTTCGTACATTCCTAATGCTTCCATTTCATCTAAGTCATTGTACATACATGCTTTTAGAATTTGCATAGGAAAAATATCTAAAGGAAAGACTTCTTCATACGTTCCTGTAGTTACAAAAGCACGATGCTCACCATTAGTATTTGTATTTAAATCATACTTTTTCTTAGGTGATAACCATGAGAATGTTAACGCTCTTGAAGTTGATACTTTATTAAACACTGGTTTATTCCATCCAAAAAACTCATAATCATCTCCTTCAGGAATAACAGATATTACATTACTGTAATAATCTAAAGCCCCATCTGGTTTTACTTGCTTTCCAGATAGTACATTTCCTGAAATAATACGGTCATTACCATCTTTATCTACGCCATTGTCGTAAACCATTGTTGCTATTTCACTACCTATAATAGTTCTGAAATATCTCGGTTTTTTAACAGAGGAGCCTACTAATGCTACGGTACGTTGTGCATTAAACTTACCTGTTAACAATAACTCACCTATAATAACTAAGTCTTGAGCATTTACTGTCCAAACAACTTCGCCTTTGTTAATAGGATCTATTTTATTTATTTGAGTTCCTACATTACCAGATGGATGTGGTCCTGAAACCTTATGTAAGGTAACACCTGACAAACCAGCTAATGGAGAGTTTCCATTTTTACCAACACTAACATGTAATTGTCCTTCTGTTAGCTTACCTAATGCAGTAACTGCTGCTTGTAGCTCTGCCTCTTTACCTTGTAATGTATAATCTAAATCTGCTGCTAAAGGGGCACTAGCATAAGCCGAAACAAAAATTGCTTTCGGAGCAACTTCTGGGTTTGCAATAACATCGTAAGGACGCTGTTTTACAAAAGCCCAACAACCAGATGCTAATAATTTTGCTTTAATGTCTTCTGCTTTTGCCGAATCTACGTTTAAAGCGCCAAAATCATGATGTGATTGTGTCTTGTCTGCTTGAAGTTTTATTGCTAATATTTTACGTTTTTCACCACGTGTAATTTCGATAACTTCTCCAGATACTGGTGAAGCAAACTTTACATTTTCATTGGACTTATTAAAAAACAAAGCGTCTCCTGCTTTTACTTTTTCTCCAACTTTTACCGATAATTTAGGAATTACACTGTGAAAGTCTTCTGGTCTAACTGTATAAAAGTTGCTTACAATAGCATTCTCTGTTGCTAGTTCTGCTGCACCTTTTAACTTTATGTCTAGACCTTTCTTAATCTTAATGTCGTTTGACATACGTATAAATCTATTTGTTAATAGTTTAGTGATATGATTTCCTGTGTACAAAAAATCGGTGCAAAAATACGAATTTTTAATACATTTATTGAGGTCTAAATATATCTTGTTATTTATTTATACTAATTCTAAATAACAAAAACTGATTAGGCATAGATTTTGTTTATATTTACTTAATAATTAAAATTTAAAAATGCGATTTAAACTCAATTACTTAATACTTCTTTTATTTTCGACTTCTGTTTTTAGTCAAGTTGAAGAAATTCAACCTCAAGATTATATTAAAACTATAACTTTTAAAGGCAATACGGCAGAAAGTCAATTACCAATTTTAAGGCTAGGGGAATATCTTGTTTTAGAATTCGATGCTTTAAATGGAGATGAAGAGGATTATTATTATGAAATTAAACATTATAACTTTGATTGGACACCTTCAGTTTTAGTTCAATCTGAATATTTAAACGGGTTTAACGAGCAACGCATTAGAACTTATGAAAACTCATTTAACACCTACCAAATATATTCTCATTACAGATTAACTATTCCAAATGGACAAACAAAAGGGGTAACAAAATCTGGAAATTACTTAATAACAATATATAATGATGATGACGAGATTGAATTTACAAGAAAGTTTATGGTTTATGAAGATTTAGCTAATGTAGGTGTAGCTATAAAACGTTCTCGAGATGTTGCTTTTGTACAAGAAAAACAATCTGTAGACATTGCTATTAACGCTACTAATATAAGGTTTAACAACCCTAAACAAACCATAAAAACTGTTATTATTAAAAACAATAATTTAAACACTGCTATTACAGACTTAAAACCACAATATATTTTAGGTAACGAATTACAATATCGTTACACAAAAGAATCTAGTTTTTTTGGCGGGAATGAATTTTTCTACTTTGAAAACAAAGATTTAAGGGCTGCGAATAATGCAATCCAGTTTGTAGAATTAAACGACATTTATAATCATTATTTATTTACAAACATTTCTAGAGCAGATTTACCATACACATACAATCCAGATATTAATGGTAATTTTTTAATAACAGCACTAGATGCAGACAGGCCATATATTGAAGCAGACTACACCAAAGTACATTTTTCTTTAAAGCTAGATGAATTACCTAAAAATAAATCAATTCATGTTTATGGAAATTTTAATAATTATGCGGTAGATGACACTACTAAAATGACATACGATGAAGAGAGAGGTGTTTACAGCTCTTCACTAATTCTAAAACAAGGGTTCTATAATTACAAATATGTAGTTATGGATAAAAATGGTACTCTAGATGAAAATGCAATTAGTGGAAGTTTTTATCAAACCGAAAATAATTATAAGGTATTAGTATACTATAGAGACCTCGGCGCTCGTTATGATAGAATAATTGGTATTGGCGAAGCTAGCTCGGTAAACATAACTAATTAAATATAAAAGAATTAAATTTAAAGCACTACATTATTAATCATGTTATTATTAATGTAATATTTATTATTTTTGCATTATTAAAAAAACGCATTAACAATTAATGGTTCAACAAGTTACAAGAGGCATAAAGATTTCGGTAGAAACTAATTTCGAAGGTACGTTTTACAAAAACTACAAAATACACTTCGCTTTTGGTTATAAAGTTACTATCGAAAACCAGAGTAAAGACTCTGTACAACTCAATGCGAGGCATTGGGTTATTCTTGACGCCTTAAATAATATTGAAACTGTTAGCGGAGAAGGTGTTATTGGTAAAAAGCCAGTAATTAAACCCGGAGAGTCTCATACATACACTTCAGGCTGTTTATTAACCTCTCCTTTTGGAGCCATGCGAGGTCATTACAGCATGATAAACTTTACTACCACTAAAAAGTTTAACGTTACAATTCCACCATTTAAATTAAGCGCTCAGTTTGCTCTTAACTAATTAATTTGTCTTTCTATTAAAGCGATATATTCTTCCATGTTGTTCAACATGGAAAAAACCACAGTTAGAATAATGCACAAACTTATAATCGCTCTTATAATTAAAAGTAATATCTTGTACTAAATACACTGCATCTACATCTATATTTCCATAAGGTGAAACTCTACGATACCTATACTCTCCATTATTTTCTGTGGTGTACAATTCGTACCATGCGCCAGCTGCAATACCCGAGAGCCACTGAGCATGATGACTTAATCCTTCTACAGGCTTTGGCAGTAACGTTCCTATAAAATTAGGTGTATGCTCTTTTAATCTATCTAGAAAGCAACGTAAATTTTCGCTTGTTTGCGTACCTGTAAACTCAGATATTTCACCACGTTCTGTAACTAAAAAAGGATACACCCCTGTGTTAGCCAATAATACATTACCAACTGTACTTGGTGTAAACCATTTAGATTGTATTAATTTCTTTTTTAAACGTTTATTGGTAACAGATTGTATTAAAGTATCTGTTACAAATCGCGCACAATTACAAGCGCCTTTTTTAAATGCAGCATAATAAATAAAGTGTTTATTCTGCATTTTAGTAATATGTTCCCTAGCTCTCTTGTAATCCACTAAATCACAAACGGAAGCTACTAAATCTCCATCACCATGCGTTAACCTAGGGTGTGTTGCTAAGAATTTTAAAATAGTATTAAGGTTAACGATCTCTCCATTCTCTATAACTGCTTTTATAGGAAACTCTAACTCGTTATCTGTATCTCTTCCTCTAACTCTACCATTAGGTTCTGGTGTTATATAGCGTCCAAAATCATGATACTCTAAAACACCTGTAGCTTTATTAATAAGTACTAAGGCTGCATGCCCTGCACGTACATAGTTTTTTTTACCTACTCCTAAAAAGCGTAAAAATGGAGAATACCATTCTTCTGCTACCATTACAATAGTATCAGGGTAGGCTAATGTTAAAATAACACCGGTACTATTATTCATTTATAACTTCTAAAAAATTAAATGATTTAGTAGCAACCTCCAATGTATTTAAATTTTCAAACCTCATGTTTACTCCTTCTTCGTTTTTCTCTACTTGAGTAATGCTAGTAGTTTTTACATGCCCACGATCCATAATTACACCATAGTCATCATTATCTTCTCCTGCTGTTTTATGAAATTCTAATGCTGTTTCTGAGGTTAGTATCGTTTTAGTTTTGAACGCTTCAAACCATTCTAAACGCATTTGTTTTTTATATTGAGAATACAGCGTAGAAGATGACCATATTTTTGGTTCTAAAGGCAGTTCTACAAAATGTTTATTTTCACCATCCCAAACCAACTCATAAAATTTAAGTGTTTCATTCCAATCTACTATAACTATTGTAAAGGGCTCTATACCTTTAAAATTATAAGATTCCACAGAGAATTCAATAGCAGTAGACGCTAATAAATCACGAACAACTATACCTCTACTTTGTCTATAACTGTCTTTACGTTCATGAATAACAAAACCACCATTTAATAAACATATTAATCGGTTTTTATCGCTAACACCAATCCAAGACCCTCCAGACAACTCATCTTTAGGAAGTAACATTCTAGTATTATCTATAGTATAAAAATCGGGGTTTAACGCCGTTCTATTCGGTGCTTCATCTCTATTTGAGGTTAGCACAAAATTGTTATCTCCTTTAGGAAAAATAGTTACTGTACACATAAATGCAATAGTCTAAAAATAGAATGGCAACTTACAAAAAAATAGTAAGAATTAAGAATACTGTTAGTATTCCTTTATAGCTTAAATAATCACTAAAAAAAGTTGTAACTTTGAACTTCAAAATTTTAAAACAAAAAAATTAAAATAATCATGGGAAAAGGATTTTTCAATGTACCAGTTGCAGTAAACGAGCCCGTTAGAGCTTATGCTCCAGGATGCGAACACAGAGAAGCCATAGCAAAAGCCTATAAGGAAATGTATAACAGTAACCTAGATGTACCAATGTACATTAATGGTAAAAATGTTACTACTGGAAACACAAGAACAATGTCTCCACCACACGATCACCAACATGTCGTTGGTCAATACCACTTGGCTGAAAAATCTCATGTTGATGATGCCATTTCCACAGCACTTGAAGCTAGAAAAACATGGTCGCAGATGCCTTGGGAACACAGAGCAGGAATCTTTTTAAAAGCAGCAGAATTAATTGCTGGACCATACAGAGCAAAAATAAACGCTGCTACAATGATGGCACAGTCTAAAACAATTCACCAAGCAGAAATTGATGCTGCTTGCGAATTAATAGACTTTTTACGTTTTAACGTTCAGTACATGACAGATATCTATCATGAACAACCAGAAAGTACTAGTGGAGCATGGAACAGATTAGAGTATCGCCCATTAGAAGGTTTCGTGTACGCAGTTACACCATTTAACTTTACAGCTATTGCAGGAAACCTACCTGCTTGTATGGCAATGATGGGTAATGTTGTTGTATGGAAGCCTAGTGATTCTCAAATCTATTCTGCAAAAGTTGTTATGGATGTTTTTGAAGAAGCAGGAGTTCCTCCAGGAGTCATAAATGTTGTTTTTGGTGATCCAGTAATGATTACAGAAACAGTATTAGCTAGCCCAGATTTTTCTGGATTACATTTTACAGGTTCTACTTATATATTTAAAGAACTTTGGAAACAAATTGGAAACAACATTCACAATTATAAAACTTACCCAAAAATAGTTGGAGAAACTGGTGGTAAGGATTTTATAGTAGCACATAAATCTGCTAACCCAAAACAAGTAGCAACAGCAATTTCGCGTGGAGCTTTTGAGTTCCAAGGTCAAAAATGTAGCGCAGCGTCTCGTGCTTATATTTCTAAAAGCATTTGGGAACAAGTTAAAAACTATGTTATAGAAGATGTAAACTCATTTAAAATGGGCTCTCCTGAAGACATGAGCAACTTTATAACTGCAGTTATACATGAAGGGTCTTTTGATAAATTAGCAAAATATTTAGATCAAGCCAAAGCAGATAGCAATGCAGAAATTATTGTTGGTGGTGGTTACGACAAGAGTAAAGGTTATTTTATAGAACCTACTGTAATAGTAACTAACGACCCAAAATATACAACAATGTGCGATGAGTTATTTGGTCCTGTAATTACTATTTATGTATTTGAGGATGACAACTTCTCTGAAACATTAAAAATTGTAGACTCAACTAGCGATTATGCATTAACAGGAGCTATCTTAGCTCAAGACCGCTACGCTATTGTTGAAGCAACAAAAGCTTTAGAAAACAGTGCTGGAAACTTCTACATTAACGACAAACCAACAGGTGCTGTTGTAGGACAACAACCATTTGGAGGCGCAAGAGGTTCGGGAACTAACGACAAAGCTGGTAGCGCATTAAACTTATTACGCTGGGTATCACCAAGAATGATAAAAGAAACATTTGTAACCCCTACAGATTATCGCTATCCTTTTCTAGGAGAATAATTATTAGTCCATATAAACACAAAAGCCTCAAGTATTACACTTGAGGCTTTTTCATTTTAATCGATAAAGTGACAAAAAAAGCACTAAATAAATAAGTTAAACTTAGTTTTTTATGGGTTTAAATATGTAATCGTCAGAAAAACCTGAAAAAAACTTATATTTAGCAAAATCACTTTTATATGAAAAAAATCTACCTCCTAATCTGTTTTATAGCGAGTACATCCCTATTTGCTCAAAACAAAATCAGTAAATTAGATATTTCAGACATGGAAACTTCTATTTTATTTACATCGTTCCCTGTTATAAATATTAACGATTATCAATCTAACATAAATTCTACATATTCTTTTTATCAAGCATATAAAGCTATAGCTGAAAACGACCTACAAAACAGACTACCTAACTTAGAGAGCTTAATGAGCGATGCTAAGGAAGACTTTTTAAATAACACCGTTTCTTTAGGTATTTTAAACACCAGTTTTAAAGTTATAAAACCTGAAGCTTACGAGAATGGCAATTTAATTATTGACTCTGAAGGTTATTTAACAAAAACAACTAACGCATCAATATATAATAAACATAAACTAGCTATTATTACTCCTTTGCAACCAAAGCACAAAGGGCTAAAAGTAAATTTCGACCTTCATGAAAGCAATATTTTTAATACAACTCAAAAAACAATAACAAGCGTAAAAATAGATTTTGGAAATGGAGAGGGGTTTAAAACAATTTCTAAAAACAGCAATATTACTATTAACTATACCGAAGAGGGTCCAAAAACCTTAATCTCAGAATTAACTTTTTCTGATGATACAATTATAACTAGTAAGTCTACAATAGATATTAAATATTCTAACACAGATTTAAATACACTTTTTAATCGTGTTGTTAACACATTTGAATCTTCAAACACTCCTGTCCCAAACTTAACACCTTATGGAGAAGCCAATAATATAGGGACTGGTGAGTATGAAATATTTTTAAGTGCAGATAATATTCTGGACAAACCTATTTTTTTAATTGACGGTTTCGACCCAGGAGATACCAGAGATATTACTGGACTATATTCTTTATTAGATTATAACGATAACGGTACGACATCTAATCTAGCAGATAGAGTAAGAGCAGAAGGGTTCGATATTATTATTTTAAACTTTCCTGTATACACTAGACTTTCTGATGGGGTTATAGTAGATGGAGGTGCCGATTTTATTGAGCGTAATGCCATGCTTTTAGTAGAATTATTAAGTATTATTAATACAAGTAAGATCGCTGGAGCTGATGAAAACGTAATTATTGGACCAAGTATGGGTGGCCTAATTTCGCGCTACGCCTTAAACTTTATGGAAAACCAAAATTTAGATCATGATACACGATTATGGTTATCTTTCGATTCACCTCATCATGGAGCCAATGTTCCTATAGGGTTTCAGCACTTATTCAACTATATGGCTTACGGTTTAGATTTAGGTGGTCTTGGAGGAGACCAAAGTATCGTTGCTTTAAGACCAATAGTAGATGGTATGCTAAAGTCTCCTGCTGCAAGACAAATGTTAATAGATCATTTCGAACCTCATCTTGCAAGTGGAAGTATCGTTGATTTTGATCCTAATTTAAAACTACCAATGAAGCACCCATGGAATAGTATTTTTTATACAGGATTAAATAATTTAACTACATCTGGCTTTCCTGAAAACACAAGGAACGTAGCAATGATAAATGGTAGTGGTATAGGTAATCCATATCAAGATAAAACAGGTAATGACATTTTACCAGACAGAGAAATATTAAATACCACAATAGAAGATGTTTCTTTTCAAACAGACGCTACTTTTAGAGTAAGATACACGCCTCTTGCTGGCCAACAAAATCAAGCAAGTTACCTTTTTATAGACTCTTTTTTCTTTTGTTTTTGTGATTTAACTGCCAGTGCAACTGTAGAATCTGAATCTTTTTCTAATGGTGTAGATGCTGCTTCTGGCGGATTATTTAATATAGGTGCTCTAGCTGGAAGCCTAGGAACAGACCCTTTAATTAATTCGTTTTTTAATGCGCTACAAACCGATTACTTTAACTTTATCCCAACTGTTAGTGCTTTAGCTCTGGAAAATGATGGAGATATAGATTGGTTTCACATTCCTAATAATTTAACAACATCATCACTTACAGTTAACAACATTACGCCTTTTGACGCATGGTATATGCCAGATAATAATGAAGAACACGTAACTTTAACTAACGCCAATGTAAATTTTGCTTTAGATGAAATTATAATACGATCTAGCTTGGCGGCTAAAGTCTATTTACAAGGCTCTTTATTAGGTAGTACAGATAATTTAATGAGAGATGATTTACGTACTGCAGGTATTTTACCAACAACAAGCCCTTTTAGCGATGCATTAACTTTTGATGCTGCTCTGCTAACAACAACAGGCAATGATGCTATTGTAGACTGGGTTTTTGTGGAACTTAGAGATGCAACTAATAATACTAATGTAATTGCTAGCCAATCTGCATTAGTTCAAAGAGATGGAGATATTGTAAATACAGATGGAAGTTTTAACCTTCCTTTTAACAATATTCCAGCCAACAACTACTATGTAGCTATAAAGCATAAAAACCATTTAGGCATTATGTCTAACTCAACAATTCCTTTATCAAGAATTACTACCGCTGTAGATTTTACAGATGCAACTAATCAAATTACGTTTGGTACAAATGCGCAAACTACGTTTGGTACACCAGCAAATACAGTTGCTATGTGGGCTGGAGATACAAATGGTGATGGCCGTTTAAACTACTTAGGGGGACTTAGCGACATTCCTAACATTAGAAGTCAAGTGTTCAACGACCCCAATAATTCAGTTTTTGGCGGACCTCCCATTGCAACTTATGGGTCTTTAGGTTACAATAATACAGACGCAAATAGAGATGGTGTAAGCTATTATTCTGGAGGAGCAAGCGATGTATTGATAGTACGAAATAATATTTTCAACAACCCATCTAACTCAGTCTTTGGTGGACCTCCTGTAGCTACTTTTATTTTTACACAACAATTACCAGAAGGTGCTAATAATTAATAGAATTAAGAAATAATAAAAAGCAGCTAATAGCTGCTTTTTATTATTTCTTATATTTTAGAGGCAAATGCACGACTTTTTTAGTCTCATAAAAATCCTCTGTATAAAAATCGCTTAAATTATATAGTGTAGTCGATTTGTAATCTTTTAATTCC
Source organism: Pontimicrobium sp. MEBiC06410 (assembly GCF_053601615.1). Classification (NCBI taxonomy): domain Bacteria; kingdom Pseudomonadati; phylum Bacteroidota; class Flavobacteriia; order Flavobacteriales; family Flavobacteriaceae; genus Pontimicrobium; species Pontimicrobium sp. MEBiC06410. The sequence goes on along the minus strand of NZ_JBSHNT010000149.1, from coordinate 168,058 downwards.
TCACTTAAGTCACCACCCTTTAAATATAGTATTCCGTTTTTTAAGTCATGATTGCTTGTTTTTTTCACCTTACCTTTAACCCAATGTACAAAAGTAGGCATGGCTGCAACCGCTCTGCTTACAATAAAGTCGTAAGTTTCGTCTACCTCTTCTACCCTTGTATGTGTTGTCTTAACATTTTTTAGTCCTAAACCTTCAACAACTTCATTAACAACTTTAAGTTTTTTTGCGATACTATCTACTAAATGAAATTGACATTCTGGAAACAAAATTGCTAATGGCACACCAGGAAAGCCTCCACCTGTACCAACATCCATTATACTACTCCCATTTTTAAACTCAACAACTTTGGCTATAGCTAATGAATGTAATACATGCCTTATATATAATTCATCTATATCTTTTCTTGATACTACATTAATTTTAAGGTTCCAATCTTGGTATAACGCCTCTAATCTTGAGAATTTCTCTATTTGATCTTTAGTAAGATTAGGAAAGTATTTTAAGATGAGTTCCATAGTTGTAAAATTTTTGCAAAAGTATAAATTTTATAGTCATAATTTTATGATTTTGAATATTAGTTAAGATGCTTTAATTAATTATATTTGCCCCAAAATATGATTTCTGAAATTTAAACGTTATCATATTAAAAAAAGCATATTATGACAGAACAATCATTATCATTTTCAAGAACAGATTCTGCTAAGTTCTTTAGAACATTAAATAAACGAGTAAATTCTTACTTTAAAGACAACAATATTAAACGTACTGGAAACTGGAAATTATGGGTAAAAACAGTTATCATGTTTTCCATATTTTTAACACCGTACTTTTTATTATTAACATTAGATATGCCAGGTTGGGCAAAATTACTATTAACTGTTGTTATGGGAATTGGTATGGCTGGAGTAGGCATGAATGTTATGCACGACGGTAATCATGGCTCTTTCTCTAACAAAACATGGATTAACCGTTTAATGGGAAGCAGCATATATATTTTAGCAGGAAATGTATACAATTGGAAAGTACAACACAATGTACTACACCACACATATACTAATATTCATGGTCATGATGAAGATTTAGAAGCTGGTCGTATTCTACGTTTTTCAAAGCATACAAAATGGCATTGGCACCATAAATTTCAACACTATTATTCTATATTATTATATGGATTACTAACAATTAACTGGGCAATTACAACAGATTTCCAGCAAATGAAACGTTACATGAAACGTAAATTATCTTACGGTGAATTCCCTAATCCTGTTGCAAACTGGAGTAAGCTAGTAATTTCAAAACTAATTTACATAGCAATGTGGATTGTATTACCAATGTTAATTTTAGACGAAGCTTGGTGGAAAATTCTATTAGGATTCTTTATCATGCACTATACAGCTGGTTTAATTTTAAGTGTTGTATTTCAATTAGCTCATGTTATGGAAGAAGCAGAAATGCCTTTACCAGCAGAAAATGGCACTATGAAAAACACTTGGGCTATACACCAACTTAAAACGACTGTTAATTTTGGTCGTAAAAGTAAAATTGCAAACTGGTTTACTGGTGGTTTAAATCATCAAGTAGAACACCATATTTTCCCTCATATTAGCCATATCCATTATGGTAAAATAGCAGAAATTGTAAAAGCAACAGCACTAGAATTTAACTTACCATACAACGAATATAAAACTACACGTAAAGCCATTGCTGCCCATTTTAGATATTTACGCGAAATGGGAATGAAGCCTGCTTTACAAGCTTAACAACACAATTAATGAGTCAACAACTTTCAGAACGCATTTTAAACATGGCCACTTCTGCAACTTTAGCTATGGCAGCTAAAGCCAGAGAATTAAGAAGCGAAGGCAAAGACATTATCGGATTAAGTTTAGGAGAACCAGATTTTAACACTCCAGATTTTATTAAAGATGCTGCCATACAAGCAGTAAACGATGATTATAATTCGTACACACCTGTAGATGGTTATGGCGAATTAAAAGAGGCTATAATAACTAAGTTTAAACGTGATAACGGGTTAGAGTATACCTTACCACAAATTGTTGTCTCAACTGGAGCCAAACAATCGCTATACAATGTAGCAATGGTTATGCTAAACAAAGGAGACGAGGTTGTTGTACCTTGCCCATACTGGGTAAGTTATAGTGATATTGTTAAAGTAGCAGGAGGTGTACCCGTAGAAGTAAAAACATCTATTGATACCGACTTTAAAATGACAGCAGATCAACTTGAAGCTGCTATTACACCAAAAACAAAAATGCTTTGGTTTAGTTCTCCATGCAACCCAAGCGGCTCTTTATACAGTAAAAAAGAATTAGAAGCTTTAGCAAACGTAATAAAGAAATATCCAAATATTTATGTTGTTTCCGATGAGATATACGAACATATAAATTATACAGGAAAGCCTCATGCTAGCATGGCAGGTGTAGAAGGTATGCAAGACCGTACTATTACTGTAAATGGTGTTTCTAAAGCCTTTGCTATGACAGGTTGGAGAATAGGTTTTATTGGCGCACCAGATTGGATTGCTCGTGCCTGCAATAAAATGCAAGGGCAAGTTACTAGTGGCGCAAATTGTATTGCACAACGCGCAGTAATAACAGCTTTAAATGCAGATCCTAGTGTTGTAAAATATATGATAGACGAGTTTAAAATACGTCGTGATTTAGTACTCGATTTACTTAATAACATAGAAGGTTTTAAAACCAATACACCAGAGGGTGCTTTTTATGTATTTCCAGATATTTCTCATTTCTTCGGAAAAACATTACGCGGAAAAACTATAAATAATGCTACCGATTTTTCTTTATATTTATTAGAAGAAGCACTTGTAGCAACTGTTACTGGTGATGCTTTTGGAAACCCAAATTGCATAAGAATATCTTATGCCGCATCGCAAGAACAAATTATAGAAGCAATAAAAAGAATTAAAGCAGTTGTTAGTTAAAACAACCTCAATACATACATAACATAAAAAAATCCGCAAAATAATATTTTGCGGATTTTTTTATGTTATGTATAGTAGTAGCGAAATCACAGCGATTACAAAAATAATTAGTAAAGTGATTTCTTTTATACGACGTTTTCTATGCTCTAATTGCATGCGTTTTTTTATACCTAATAACTGTTTAACTGTCGCTTTTGGAAGGTTGTATTCTGTTGTATTTTCTCCAGAACCGCTTAATGTATTTTTCAACCTATTACGCTTAGACAATAACACTCTATTAGCTTTAATTGTAGCAATAGCATTTTGTACAACTCCAAAACTCATACGTTAAGTAAAATAAATTAAAACAGACACAATACTTACCAAGGAAATAACTAGTAATAAAAGCTGTTTTACTCTGCGTTGTTTATTCTCCTTTTGCATTCGCATTTTAATCTCCTGTAATTTCTCAGGAGTTGCTTTTGGTAAATTGTATTCTGTTTTTTCATTAGAATTAGTAACAAAACTAATCCCTTTAGATTTACGTTTAGATCTTAAGTTTTTATTATTACGTATAGCATGTATTGCCGCCATCATTGCGCCTTCTCCTCCCATAATTTCTAGATTTTAAAGTGAAACAAATATAATTTTGGAATAGAAAACCTATATCAGGAGTAGGTTTCCTAACTCCTAATTAATATTCCAATAAAAAAGCGGCTTTATATAATATGTAGTATAAATTATAAAAATGTTACACTTTTAAGAAAGCATATAAATACGTGGTGGTTTTTAAATTAATTAAAAGCTATTAATAAACCGACTACAAATATGGCTACTTTAAGCGCTCCAACTACTGCATAGCCCGTATTATATTGTTTGCTTTTTATGCGTTGTTTAATACTAAATAATGATGTTTTTTTTAAAGCTTCAAAATTATACTGTACAATAGCCTTATATTTTGAATTTAAAATACCTGAAGGTGAATTATGACTAAATACGTGTTGTTGATAAAAAGATTCGGCGTTTTGAGATATTACTAATGATTTCATAATGATTGATGTTATGTGGTTATATTATTATAACGACTAAGCCATAAAAATGTAACACATTAGTTTTAATTTATAACACTAAAAAATAGCAAAACACTACTAAAAACAAAGCTTTTTGAATACTAAAAAAAATATAGAATTACCTGTTTCTCCAGAAAAAAGGTGTCAATAATATTAAAACAGTAAATAACTCCAGTCTACCAATAAGCATTAAAAACGATGCCCACCATTTACCAATTGCCGGTAGTCCAGAATAATTATTTACAGGGCCAAAGTCTCCAAGAGCTGGTCCAACATTACCTAAACTAGACGCCGCTAAACCTATTGCAGATTCAAAATCTATTTGCATCATAGAAAATACTAGAGCGCCAACAATAAAAGATAACATGTACAAAATAAAAAAGCCTAATATATTAAATACAATATCTCCAGAAACTGCCCTTTTATTATAACGCACAGGTAATACAGCGTTTGGGTGTAATGTACGTTTAAATTCTAAAAACCCATTTTTTATAGTTATTAAATGTCGTACTACTTTTACTCCTCCAGAAGTACTACCCGCAGACCCCCCTAAAAACATTAAACCAAAAAAGAATACTGTTAAAAAAGGTGTCCATAAAGTATAGTCTGCAGACACAAAACCTGTTGTTGTAATTATTGCTAGTACTTGAAATAATGAATGACGAAATGCACTTTCTGCCTTCCCCCAAACCATTGGGTGTTCTACTGTAGAAGTGCTTAAATCTGCTCTAAAATAAATTATTAATGCCGCTATTATTGTAAATAAGGCTATAAACTTAAAATACAGTTTAAACTCTTCATCATGTATAATTTTTTTTACTTTTCCTTTAAAAGCAAAATAACTTAATACAAAGTTTGTACCTGCTAAAAACATAAACAGGATAACAATATATTGTATAATCGGTTTATTATTCCAATACGCTAAACTCGCATTTTTTGTAGAAAATCCTCCTGTAGATAGCGTACACATAGAATGGTTGATAGCATCAAAAAAAGACATTCCAGCAACTTGTAACAAAATAGTTTCGGCAGCTGTATACCCAAAATAAATAAGCCATAAACGCTTTGCTGTATCTGTAATACGCGGGTGCAATTTATCGGCACTTGGTCCTGGAGCTTCTGCTGCAAATAACTGCATTCCTCCAATACCTAATAAGGGTAAAATGGCAACTGCTAAAACAATAATACCCATACCACCAATCCAATGCGTTAAACTCCTCCAAAACAAAACACCTTTAGGCACTGCTTCTATATCGTTTAAAATGGAAGCCCCTGTCGTTGTATATCCAGACATGGTTTCAAAAAAAGCTTCCGTTAACCCAGGTATTGCCTCTGTAAGTATATAGGGTAAAGACCCCGAAAGTGCCATAACAATCCACCCAAAAGAAACTATAATGTAGCCTTCGCGTTTATTCATTTCCTTTTTGTGCTCTCTTGTATAATACATTGCAAAAACACCTAATAGTAAAATGACGAGTCCAGATAAAGTTAACTCAAAGGTTACCCCATCTTTATATATTAAACTTACAAGGGCGGCCAAAAGCATAAAGCCACCGTTAAACAAGAGTAATAATCCAAAAAAGTGAAATATTATTTTATAGTTAAGTTTTAAGCGCTTACCCATGTTTATATTATAAAAATAATTTTTCTACTTGTTTTATAGATCGAGGTAAGCAACAGACTACTATATAATCTCCTTCCTCGATTTTAAATCCTCCTAAGGCAATAAGTCCTTCTCCATTTCTTATAACACCACCTATTATTGCAGAGCGAGGAAATTCTATATCTTTTATAAGTTTATTAGCTATTTTAGAGGTTGGTTTTACTCTAAATTCTAGAAGTTCTGCATTCATATTATTCAGTTTCGTCATAGCAATAACTTCTCCTTTACGGATATATCTGAATATATTATTTGCAGCTAATAATTTTTTATTAATTAAAGTGTCGATACCTATAGATTGAGAAAGTTCAAAATAATCCATATTCTCAACCAATGCAATCGTTTTTCTAACTCCTTTAGATTTTGCAACTAAGCAAGACATAATGTTTGTTTCAGAGTTTCCTGTTACAGAAATAAAAGCATCCATGTCCTCTATATTTTCTTCATCTAAAAGTTCAACATTTCTTCCATCTCCATTTATTACTAGTACATTTTCTAGTTCATCGGCTAAATCAAAAGCTACATTTTTATCTTTTTCAATAAGCTTAACATTAAAATTCCTAGAGCTTAAATCTCTAGACGTTTTATAACCAATTTTACTTCCCCCAAGAATCATTACATCTTTAATAGGCTCATTAGTTTTACCTGTCATTTTACATAACTCTTCTCCTCCACCTTCGCTGGTTATAAAAACAACTGTATCACCTTCTTTAAATTGAGTATCTCCTCTAGGTATTATGGTATATTGTGTACCAAAACGCTGTATTGCAATTGGTACAAAATGAATTTCTGAAAATAATTGTGCAGCCTCTTTTACAGATTTACCTACAAATGATGCTGTTCGTGATAAATTTAAACTTACCATTGTTAACGCACCATCTTCAAACTGATAACTATCTTTAAATGCAGATTGGTTAAGTAATAATTCTATTTCTGAAGCAGCTAAAGATTCTGGTGAAATTAATTCATCTATTCCAAAACGCGTGAAACCTACCTCATCTTTATGTGTAATAAATTCTGTATTAGAGATTCTTGCAATTGTTCTCTTACTCCCTAACTGCTTAGCTAACACACATACTGTAATATTAGTTGTTTCAGAAGCCGTTACAGCTATTAGCAAATCGCTATTATTTACTTTAGCTTCCTTTAATATAGCTATAGAAGTTGCATCTCCTTTTAAAACTTTTATGTCTAGATGGTTTTCGGCATAAGCAAGACTGGCTTTATTTGTATCTATTAAAGTAATCTCTTGAGACTCATAAGATAATAGTTTAGCTAAATGAAAACCTACTTCTCCAGCTCCAGCAATAATTATTTTCATCTAATTTTCTGTTATTTTTAATAGTAAGAAAGGGAACCTAATATCCATTACTTGCGAATGGCGTAGGTTATAACATGAACAATTCATTCTTTTATTTAATGTAAAAAGGATAACAAAGATAGTTAAATTAACTATTTTAATCATAATTAATTATTTGTTTTAAAGTTTCTTAAATACACATACAGATTAAACATATCACGCAAAAGCAACTAAAAACGACATAATAAACCTTATTTATATAAATAGTGTATACTTTATTAAAAACATTGTAATTTTGTAAAAAATTAAATTTTGACAAAAGTAAAGCCTTATAAAAATAGCGACCTAGGTAAAAAAGAACAAGTTACCAAAATGTTTGACACTATTTCTAAAGATTACGATGGCTTAAATCGTGTTATCTCTTTTGGAATAGATATTAAATGGCGTAAAAAGGTTGTAAAAATTGTAAAAAAAGGACAGCCTGAATCTATATTAGATATCGCAACCGGAACTGGTGATTTAGCCATTAATTTAGCAGAAACCAATGCTAGTAAAATTGTTGGCTTGGATATTAGCCCTGGCATGCTTGAAATAGGTAAAGACAAAATAAAATCTAAAAAATTAGATTCTAGAATTGAAATGATTTTAGGTGATTCTGAAAACATGCCTTTTGAAGACAATACTTTCGATGCTATTACTGTTGCTTTCGGTGTTCGTAATTTTGAAACATTAGATAACGGGTTAAAAGAAATTCTTCGTGTGTTAAAACCTGGAGGTACTTTTGTTATTTTAGAAACTTCTATGCCAGATAAAACACCTTACAAACAAGGTTATAATTTTTATACAAAAAACATATTACCGTTAATAGGAAAAACGTTTTCTAAAGACAGAAGTGCCTATAAATATTTATGCGAATCGGCATCTGTTTTTCCTTATGGTGAAGCTTTAAACAATATTTTACGTAATATTGGGTTTATAAATGTTAAAGACTTGCCACAAACTTTTGGCGTGGCTACCATTTATACAGCATCAAAACAGTAATAATGAGACATATACTTATATTTTTTACCCTTTTATTTGTAGTGAATACTAGTTCGGCACAGCTTTTTACTAAAGAGAAAGTGCAGAACAACCAAAACATGGATAAAAAATTATTAAGCTGGGGCTATTACTTTGGGATTAATAATCTTGATTATAAGTTTGATTATAATGATAATAAAGGAGACATTACTAATGTAAAATCTGCAGGATTTAACGTAGGTTTAGTTGGAGATTTACGTGTAAATGATTTTATAAATATAAGATTAGAGCCTGGATTAGCCATAACAACCAGAACCTTAATGTATCCAGAAAATTATCTTGAAGGTGTTCCAGATACTAATGATTCAGATTTTTTAAGAGAAGTAAAATCGACTTACGTATATGTCCCTCTACTTTTAAGGCTATCTACTAAAAGACATAACAACTTTAAACCTTTTGTAACATTTGGGTTAGCTACATCTTTAAACTTATCTAGTAATGAAAAAAACCCTGATGATAATAGCAACGGTGAATTTAGAACCAAAAAAAATGTAATGTTTTACGATATTGGTTTTGGTATTGACTTTTACTTATACTGGTTTAAATTTACCCCTTCTATTCGTGGAGTATTTGCTATTAATGATGAATTGATAAGAGATGCAGACCCTAACAGTCCTTGGACTAGTAATATTACCTCTATGAAAACTCGCGGCGTTTTTATAAACCTTACATTCAGGTAATTAATCAGAGTGTTTTTAGTTTTTATTATTTAACTTCTTTTAAATTCGCTCAACAAAATAGCAGTAGCAGTCGCTACATTTAGGCTTTCGGTAGCTTGTAAAGCACCAAAACGAGGAATAGCAATTCTTTTAGTTATTAAAGTCTCTATAGTTTTAGATATACCATTAGCTTCATTCCCCATCACCAAAACACCTGTGTTTGGTAATGTAGCACTATAAACATTATCTCCATCCATAAAAGCACCATAAACCGAAGTTTTAACTTCTTTTAAAAAATCTGCTAAGTTTACATACTTTATATTTACCCTAGTAATAGACCCCATAGTAGCTTGTATAACTTTAGGATTATAACAATCTACAGTGTCTTCACTACACACTAAATTATCGATACCAAACCAATCGCAAAGTCTAATAATAGTCCCCAGATTACCAGGATCTCTCACAGCATCTAAAGCCACAACTAACGTATTAAAATTAACAGCTTTTACCTCAGGAATTTCAAAAAGTGCTAGCGCTTTATTTGGTGTTGTTAAAAAACTTATTTTTTTTAATTCGTTTTCTGTTATTAAAGTTTCAAGATTGGCATCAATATTGAAAGGTGTTGTACTAAATACATGATTTAATGTTAATGAAGATTGTAAAAGCTCATTAATAACTTTTACGCCCTCAGCTACAAAAAGACCATCTTGTAATCTATACTTTTTTTGCTTTAAACGCGTTATTAGTTTTATTTGGTTTTTTGATAGCATTTAAAAAATGTATTTTTGAATCGGTAGTAATTCAAATTATAAAAAAACGAGAATTAGTACTATTAATTAATCATTTTAAGGTTTAGCTATTTGAAACAACAGCATTCAAAAATACTACTATTTATTATAATTATTAGTTTTTTCACAGCTTGTAATTCTGTGAAACGAGTGGCATCTGATGAGCACTTATTAACTAAAACGACAATTACTGTTAATGATGAAACGGTTAATAACGAAATAACTAATAATTTACTGTACCAAACACCTAATAAAAAACTTCCTTTTTTAAACCTTCCTTTAAGACTATACATCTACAATACGGCAAGACCTAATATAGATTCTATTTTAAACGCGAGATTAGAAAAAAATTCAAAAAAAAGAAAAAAGTTAGAGCGATTTTTATCTAAAAAACAGTTGGATAAATATTTAGAATCTAGAAAAAAGTTTAATAATTGGATTAAAAGAACTGGCGAAGCTCCTGTTATTGTTAACGATACACTTACCAAAAAATCTTTAAACCGTTTAGAAAGCTATTATTGGAACAATGGATGGTTTGATGTAAAACTATCTTCTCAAACCAAAAGAGACAGTAACCAAAGAGCTAGTGTAGATTACAAAATTGAAACGGGCAAACCCTATACAATAGACTCTCTTTCAACATCTATTGCCTCCCCTGTTGTAGATTCTATTTATAAAACAGCAGAAAAAGAATCATATATAAAATTAAAAGAACGATATAAAACACAATCTGTTTTAGCAGAAAAGGAACGCATTACAAACCTTATGCGTAACTCTGGTGTTTATCATTTTTCTCAAGATTATTTTTATTTTGAAGTAGATACTTTTGGAAAAACCAAAACGGTAAAAATTGACCTTCAAATAAAAAACAGAGCTATTAGAGGAGATACTACAAGATACCAACCTTTTAATATTTATAATATAAAAGACGTTAATATTTATACAAATAGTTCTTTTGAAAACAAAGACAAACCTATAATAGATACCACTAAGTACGATGGTTTTAACATATACAGCACCGAAAAATTACGTTACACTCCAAAAACGTTAACCAATGCTGTTTTTATTAAACCAAATAGTGTTTTTAGAGATATTGCTAGACCTAGAACATCTAGAAAATTAAGTAATTTAAAAACATTTAGATACCCTCGAATAGATTATATAGAAAACCCAGACACAACGCTTACTGCTAATATTTATTTAACACCATTAAAACGGTTTTCTTTAGGTTTTAGTGCCGAGGCTTCGCAAAGTAATATTCAATCTGTAGGTTTTTCACTAAACCCAAGTTTAATAATACGTAACCTATTTAAGGGTGCAGAAACATTAGAAATTTCGGGAATAGGGTCTATTGGTGCTTCAAAAGATGGAGCGAATGATAGAGATCAGTTTTTTGATATTAATGAGATTGGTGCCAATTTAAACCTATCTATCCCAAGATTATTTTCTCCTTTTAATACCGAAAAAATAATACCTGGTTACATGTTTCCTACTACTAGAATTAGCATGGCAGCTACCAGCCAAACTAATATTGGTTTAGACAAACAAACTTTTACTGGTACCTTTAATTATAGATGGTACCCCAATAGTCGCGTAACTAATAGGTTTGATTTATTTAATGTACAGTTTGTAAAAAACTTAAATACTTCCAATTATTTTGGAGTCTATCAAAACTCATATAATACATTAAATACTATAGCAATAAATTCGGGTTATATTAATTCTGGAGAATCTTTATCTATACCCAATCAAGCAAACCAGTTTATTGAAGATGCAAGTAATGGTACATTAGGAACAACAATTACACCTAGCGATTTACAAACGGTAAATTCTATAAATGAAAGAAAAAACAGACTAACAGAAGACAACCTTATTTTCTCATCTAACTTTAACTATGTTAAAGACAAAAGAGACAATTTATTTGATAATGATTTTTCAATTTTTAGAGCAAAATTAGAATTAGCAGGAAACCTTTTTGCTGCAACATCTAGGATCTTAAATCTAGAAAAAAATGAGAATGGTAAATATGAGCTATTTAATGTAGCCTACTCACAATATGTAAAAACAGAATTAGATTATATAAAATACTGGGATCTAGGCAACAAAAATGTATTTGCTATTCGCACCTTTTTTGGTATAGCAATCCCTTATGGTAACTCCTCTAACATTCCATTCTCTAAAAGTTTCTTTGCAGGTGGCGCAAACGATAATCGTGCATGGACGGCATACAACTTAGGTCCAGGAAGTTCAGAAACTACAAATGAGTTTAATGAAGCCAACTTAAAAATTGCATTAAGCGCAGAAAACAGATTTAATATTTTTGGAGACTTAAATGGTGCCTTTTTTATAGACGCTGGTAATATTTGGAATGCTCTAGACGATGTAGAAGACAATGCAGCAACCTTTAATTCTTTTAAATCACTAAAGGACATTGCAATAGGAACAGGATTTGGCTTACGTTGGGATTTTAACTTTTTTGTTCTTAGAGGAGATATTGGCTTTAAAACCTACGATCCATCTTACAGAGACAGAAACAGGTGGTTTAACGACTATAATTTTTCTAAGGCAGTATATAATATAGGTATAAACTACCCTTTTTAACCTATAAAATTAACATATACAACTACAACGTTTTCGGCGTTTTATATCTACTTTTGGCGACTAATAATCAAAAAAATGTTTACTTTTGGGCTTCAATTTTTTTCAATTAAAAACTAAAACATGTCACACCAAATAAAACCAGGAGTAGCAACAGGAAAAGAAGTTCAAGCTATATTTAAACTAGCAAAAGAAAAAGGATTCGCTTTACCAGCAGTAAATGTGGTAGGGTCCAATTCTATTAACGGTGTTTTAGAAACCGCTGCAGCTTTAAATGCCCCAGTAATTATTCAGTTTTCTAATGGTGGTGGCGTTTTTAATGCAGGAAAAAGCCTAAGTAACGAAAACCAAAAAGCGGCAATTGCTGGATGTATTGCAGGAGCAAAGCATGTACACTTAATGGCAGAAGCTTACGGAGTTCCTGTTATTTTACATACAGATCACTGTGCTAAGAAATTACTACCATGGATAGATGGATTACTAGACGCCAGCGAAAAACACTTTGCAGAAACAGGGAAATCATTATACAGTTCTCACATGATTGACTTAAGTGAGGAGCCTATTGAAGAAAACATAGAAATATGTAAAACCTACCTTGAGCGCATGAGTAAAATGGGGATGACTCTAGAAATAGAATTAGGTATTACTGGAGGAGAAGAAGATGGCGTAGACAATAGTGATGTAGATGAGTCTAAGTTATACACACAACCAGAAGAAGTTGCTTATGCATACGAAGAGTTAAGTAAAATAAGTGATCAATTCACAATTGCAGCAGCATTTGGAAATGTACATGGTGTTTACAAACCAGGTAATGTAAAATTAACACCAAAAATATTAAAGAACTCTCAAGAACATATTTCTGAAAAGTATGGAGTGCCACACAATCATATCGATTTTGTATTCCATGGCGGATCTGGCTCTACAGTAGAAGAAATCCGTGAGGCTATTGGATATGGGGTAATAAAAATGAATATTGATACAGACATGCAATATGCATTTATGACTGGAGTTCGTGATTATATGAAAGATAAAGAAGCCTATTTACAATCTCAAATAGGAAACCCAGAAGGAGAAGAAGTCCCAAATAAAAAACATTACGATCCAAGAGTATGGTTACGTAAAGGTGAAAGTACTTTTGTAGAAAGACTAAAAAAGTCTTTTGAAGACCTTAACAATGTGAATACTTTATAAAATAATTTAAAGCCTTACCACTTAATTAAAAACAAAACTTTAATTTTGCAGTTAGGCTTTATTTATTTTCATTTGTTAAATATTAAATAAATGATGTCTTTTAATAAAACGATATAGGTTGATACAGCTATCATTTATATCCTTAAAACATTAAACCGTAAATAGATATTATGGCTTGGTTCAAAAGAAAAGAAAAAGGTATACAAACCACCACAGAAGAGAAAAAAGACATTCCTAAAGGATTATGGTATAAATCTCCTACTGGAAAAGTAATAGACTCTAAAGAACTAGAAAAAAACTTTTATGTGAGTCCTGAAGATGGTTACCACGTAAGAATAGGAAGTAAAGAATATTTCGAAATATTATTTGATGATAACAAATTCAAAGAGCTAGACGCTAAATTAACTTCGAAAGATCCACTTAAATTTGAGGATACTAAAAAATATCCAGACCGTTTAAAAGCTGCTCAAGAAAAAACAAATCTAATAGATGCCGTACGTACAGCCGTTGGTAAATCTAAAGGAGAAGACTTGGTTATTGCAGCAATGGATTTTAGCTTTATTGGAGGTTCTATGGGTAGTGTTGTAGGAGAAAAAATTGCTAGAGCTGCAGATTACGCTTTAAAAAATAAACTTCCATTCATGATTATCTCTAAATCTGGAGGAGCACGTATGATGGAAGCAGCCTTATCATTAATGCAATTAGCAAAAACATCTTCTAAATTAGCTCAATTAGCAGAAGCTGGACTACCATATATTTCATTATGTACAGACCCAACAACTGGAGGTACAACAGCATCTTTTGCTATGTTAGGAGATATAAATATTGCAGAACCAGGTGCTTTAATAGGTTTTGCAGGCCCAAGAGTTGTAAAAGACACTACTGGAAAAGAATTACCAGAAGGTTTCCAAACTTCGGAGTTTTTATTAGACCATGGATTCCTAGATTTTATATCGCATAGAAAAAATCTAAAAAATAAGATAAATTTATATATCGATTTAATAATGAATCGACCACTAAGAGCATAACTACAATAAAAAAAAGCGACCAATGGTCGCTTTTTTTATTTTCATTACTTTATAAATACGTTATTAAATCACGTATATATACCTAATAATTAACAAGCCATAATATTTAATTTAGAACATTCAAAACAATTAAAACTTAAAATTATGGCAACATATAGCTTAAAAGTAGTAAACAATAGCGTAAACACAGGAGACATAGCTCTTTTTCAATCACCTCCAGATGATTCTCTAGACCTAATGTCTACAGCTTGGTTAACAAAATTAGTCAACCCTAATACTACCTTACAATTTATTTGGGAGCAAGACTACAATCTTGTTTGGGATGAAACTGGTAACCTAGAACCTGGCGTTACTTTTAACGCTTCGCAAGTAGTACCAGCTAGTTTAAAAGATAATAACGAAATAATGTTTACTAAAAGAGATGGAGCCTACCAATTCATTAATCAAAAAAAGGCAGCAAAAGACGATGCTTTTATTATAAATTGCGATGGTACTATTCCTAATAAAAAAGCAGCTGTAGGTATTGGCATGTCGGGAGCTCCAATTTTACTCAGGCAAGCGCAACCCAATATCAATTTTAGCTTTATACCTAGTACTCCTCCAAAATACTGGATTACTTTTGGAAAGTATACACAAGGACAAGTTATAGATACTACTATTATTTACGCTCAATCCGCATCAATTGTATTCCCTGCTAATGTGTATAAAATGACAGCGACACTTAATCCAGATAATACCTGGACCATAACACCAAATTAAATTATAATAAAAAGTAAGAAATACGTGAAGAGATAACCACAAACAAACTTAAACAGAATTCTATACTTAATTTATTAAATAGAGATATACTATTAAATAAAAATGATTATATTTGCCGCTTGAAAGAAAAACTTTCATATACATAACAATCATTTACAACAATATTAGAATGTATTTATCAAAAGAAGCAAAAGAAGAAATCTTCGCAAAACACGGTAAAGGAGCAAACGATACTGGTACTGCAGAAGGACAAATTGCATTATTCACTTACAGAATTAACCACTTAACAGAACACTTAAAAAACAATCGTAAAGATTATAATACAGAGCGTTCATTAGTAAAACTAGTAGGTAAAAGAAGAGCTTTACTAGATTACTTAACTAAGAAGGATGTCTTAAGATATCGTGCGATAGTAAAAGAATTAGGATTAAGAAAATAATCTAAATAAAAGACCACGCCTTCGAGCGTGGTTTTTTCTTATATAATAACTCGTTTTGGAAGAGTTTAAACTCCAAAATTGAAGAAGCTAATTATAGTTTTTCATTGGTCACACAACTACTACTACACAACAACACAACGACCATTGTTTAATTAGAATTAAAAAATATTTATGATTCCAAAAGTTTTTAGAGAGGTCATAGACCTTGGAGATGGAAGAGAAATTTCTATCGAAACCGGAAAATTAGCAAAGCAGGCTCATGGTTCTGTTGTTGTTCAGTCAGGAAACTGTATGTTATTATGTACGGTTGTTTCAAATTACAAACAAGCAGATGTAGACTTTTTACCATTAACGGTAGATTACAGAGAAAAGTTTGCAGCAGCAGGTCGTTATCCTGGTGGTTTCTTCAAAAGAGAAGCAAGACCTAGTGATGGTGAAGTATTAACGATGCGTTTAGTGGATCGTGTATTACGTCCATTATTCCCAAAAGACTACCATTCTGAAACTCAAGTAATGATTCAGTTAATGTCTCATGATGATGATGTTATGCCAGATGCTATGGCAGGATTAGCAGCTTCTGCTGCAATTCAATTATCAGATTTTCCATTTGAGTGCCCAATTTCTGAAGCTAGAGTTGGCCGTATTAATGGCGAATTTATTATCAACCCAACCAGAGCACAATTAGAAGAATCTGACATCGATATGATGATTGGTGCTTCTGCCGATTCTGTAATGATGGTTGAAGGTGAAATGGATGAGATTTCTGAAGAAGAAATGACAGAAGCTATTAAGTTTGCTCACGAAGCTATTAAAGTACAATGTGCTGCTCAAGTAAAATTAGCTGAAGCCTTTGGTAAAAAAGAAACTCGTGAATACGAACCAGAAAGAGAAGATGCCGATTTAGCAAAGAAAATTCATGATATGGCATACGACAAAGTGTATGCTGTAGCAAAAGCAGGTTCTTCTAAAAAAGAAAGAGGTGCTGCCTTTGGAGAAATAAAGGAAGAAATTAAAGCTACTTTTTCTGAAGAAGAATTAGAAGACTTTGGAGGGTTAGTTTCTAAATACTACTCTAAAGCAGAAAAAGCTGCTGTTAGAGATTTAACATTAAATGAAGGTTTACGTTTAGATGGACGTAAAACAGATGAAATTAGACCAATTTGGTGTGAGGTAGATTACTTACCATCTACACACGGATCGTCTATATTTACACGTGGAGAAACGCAAGCATTAGCAACAGTTACTTTAGGAACATCTAGAGAAGCTAACCAAATAGACATGCCATCTTACGAAGGAGAAGAGCGTTTCTATTTACACTATAACTTCCCTCCTTTCTCTACTGGAGAAGCGAGACCAATTCGTGGAACATCTCGTCGTGAGGTAGGACACGGAAATTTAGCACAACGTGCTTTAAAAGGAATGGTTCCAGAAGATTGCCCATATACTGTAAGAGTAGTCTCTGAAGTATTAGAATCTAACGGTTCGTCTTCGATGGCTACAGTTTGTGCAGGTACAATGGCAATGATGGACGCAGGTGTACAAATGAAAAAACCAGTTTCTGGTATTGCTATGGGGTTAATCTCTGATGCAGATTCTGGAAAATACGCAGTACTATCTGATATTTTAGGAGATGAAGATCACTTAGGTGATATGGACTTTAAAGTTACTGGTACTGCAGACGGTATTACAGCTTGCCAAATGGATATTAAAGTAAAAGGATTGTCTTATGAAATTCTTGTAAATGCTTTAAAACAAGCGCGTGATGGTCGTTTACATATTTTAGGTAAATTAACAGATACTATTGAAACACCTAATGAAGATGTTAAGTCTCATGCACCTAAAATGGTTACTAGAGTTATTCCTAACGAATTTATTGGTGCTTTAATTGGGCCAGGAGGAAAAGTAATTCAAGAACTTCAAAAAGAGACTAATACAACTATCGTAATAAACGAAGATCCTGTAACAGAAGAAGGTATTGTAGAAATATTAGGTACTGGACAAGATGGTATTAATGCTGTATTAGCAAAAATTGATGCCTTATTGTTTAAACCTCAAGTTGGTAGCATTTACGAAGTAAAAGTTATTAAAATGCTTGACTTTGGTGCTGTAGTAGAATATACAGAAGCTCCAGGAAACGAAGTGTTATTACACGTAAGTGAATTAGCATGGGAACGTACAGAAAATGTATCCGATGTTGTAAACATGGGTGATGTTTTTGACGTTAAGTACTTTGGTATAGATTCTAGAACACGTAAAGAGAAGGTCTCTCGTAAAGCAATTTTACCAAAACCTGAAGGCTACAAACCTAGACCGCCAAGAGAAAATAACGATCGTGGTGGACGTGATAATAAAGGAAGAGATAATAGAGGCGGACGTGATAATCGTCGTGACGATAAAAAGCCTAGAGAAAATTAAAAAGAGTAAAACTCTTTATAACTAATTACACATGAAGCCGTTTAAAATAATTTTAAACGGCTTCATGTATTTAAAAAAGCAGTATATTAACGCCCCCATATAAAAAACATTCAAATTAGTAGGGTATGTTACTTATAAACTGTTTTTTATAGCAGGATTCATCGCTCCTAAATAAAAAATAATAGTAAAGAATTCCCTAAATCCTCTACTTAAAATGACCAAAAAGAACATAATTGCATTGCTATTATTGTTATTTAATACAATTTTAATAGCGCAAACAAGCAAAATAAGTAGAGACAGCATCTTATCTGTAATAAATTCTGGTTTTAAAAACATTGGTATTGATAAATAGATAAAGCTATTTATGAACTTAATATAAGCTTAGAGTATGGTAAGGCTAATAACGATAATCAAATCATCAAAAATTCTGCTACAGGACTTGGAGCTGCATATATAGCTTTAGATAATTTAAAGAAAGCCAACACCTACTATAATATAGCTCTAAACATAAGTCCAGAAACTATAACATCCGCAGATTACAATAATATTGCGAATTTGTTTGAATTGAAAAAAGACAGCGTTAGCGCTATTAAATATTACAAACTTTCTAGAAAGCTATGCATTAAAAATAAAGATTCTTTTAAAATAATATGGCCAGCTATAAACTTAGCTCTAATTAAACATAATCAAAAAAAATACAATGAGGCTACTTTTTATTTTAAAGAAGTATTGGATAATTTTGTTCCAAACTCATTACATCAACCCCAAATTTTTATAGACTCTAATCTCTATCTCGCAGAAATAAATACAAGGGATAAAAAATATAATGTAGCGCATTCTTACTTAAATAAAGCAGACTCTTTGTCTTTAACACTTAATAAATATGAAGAATTATTTAACTCAGAAAAAATTCGTTATAATATATACAACCAAACAAATCAACCTCTAAAAGCTAAAGAATCTTTACAAAAGCAAATTGAATATATTAGTGTTAGTAAAGACATACAACAAAACAAACTAATTAAAAACAGCAAGCTAGAACAAAAACTATTAGATAAAGAAAGAACGCTTGAATTTACAACTAAACTTAATAACACTCAAAAAGAGACGCTAAGAAAGACCCGCCTTTTCACATATATTGTATTAGTATTTTTAGGTTTAACATCAATAATATTGTATTTATTACAACGCAGTAATTCCTCTCGAAAAAAACTAAACGATGATTTAATCGCTAAAAACAAAGTATTATCTGAAGCTAAAGAAAAAACGGAATATGCTTCAAAACTAAAAGAGAATTTTTTCTCTACTATAAGTCATGAGTTAAGAACACCTTTATATGCTGTTACGGGAATTACAGATATTTTAATCGATGACAACCCAAAGGAAGAGCATATACATTACCTAAAAACATTAAAATCTTCTGGAGAGCACTTACTAGGTTTAATAAATAATATTCTACAAATTAATAAGTTTGATGCTAATAAAATTGAAATTAATACTATAGATTTTAATATCCGATCGCTCATTAGTAATATTAAAGAGTCTTTAAGTTATTTAAAAACAGAAAACAATAATCAGATACATATAGATATCGATGAAGCAATTCCAAGCGCATTGCAAGGAGACTCTTTAAAAATTGCACAAATAATAGTAAACCTTTTAAATAATGCATTAAAATTTACTAAAAATGGTAATATTTGGATTATTATTAAATGTATTGAAAAAACAGAAAGTACTGTTAATTTAAATATAAAGGTTAAAGATGATGGTATAGGAATCTCTAAAGACATGCAAGCCCAAATTTTCGAGGATTTTTATCAAGAATCTATGAGGTTAGACAGAAACTACGAAGGTACAGGACTTGGTCTAGCCATTGTTAAACGTCTTCTTAATGCTATGGGAAGTGATATAAACGTAAATAGTACTCCTTTAGAAGGTTCTACATTTTATTTTGATTTAACGTTAAATATAAAACAGAAAAACACTGTCGTAGATCGTAAATTAAAAGAACACATAAATTTAGAAGGCAAACATTTTCTAGTAGTCGATGATAATGCTATAAACCTAATGATAACTAAACGTATTTTAGAATCTAAAAACGCAAAAGTAACAGTTGCAGAAAATGGTTTTGAAGCAATAAAAAAAGCAAAAGAACATATTTTTGATATTATATTAATGGATCTGCATATGCCCAAGATGAATGGCTATGCAACGACCAAAGAAATAAAACGCTTTAATACGACAACCCCAGTTATAGCGTTAACAGCTGAAACTTTAGATAATAGTAAAAATAAAATTACAGAATCTGGTATTGATAGTATTATTACCAAACCATTTGTAACTGAGAATTTCTTTAATGTGATAAAGAAGTTTCTATAAATACATCTAGCAGATATAAGGTTCATTGTTTTATAATCCATAAGTTAATCCAAGAGTTAGGTAATTCATACCAAAATTAGAAGGAAATCTCTTTTTAAATAAGTTATAGGGTACAAAGAAATAATCTAATTTCAACCCTATATTACTCTTAAAAATAGAGGTTCTTATGGCCGTTCCTATATTAACAAAAATTGTCTCAGCTCCATACACACTATCATTTTCCTCCTTAGGCTTCCCTGTTTCAATATCGGTTTGAAAAAATCCAACGCCTAAACCAGATTTAACATCCCAATAAATTTTCTTATTTATTCTTTTAACTTTGGTAAGCCATACACCCAATACGCCACTTAAAGCAGTTCCTCCTTCTAGCTTTTCGTTATCAGTAAAATATACAATCCTTTTTTCTTCTTTTGGAATAAATAAAGAGGTTCCTATATCTATTCGTAACTTTTTGTCTACTGGAAACCCAATATAAAACCCAAACCCTATGCTTTGCTGCAATGTGTTAGATAAATTGCCTACGGGAATAAAAGTGTTTAACTCTAAAGTATAGGCACTAGCTAATTCCCAATTATAATTATCTGTATCTATATTTTGCGCAGAACTTGTTATGCTAAACATAAACATACCAAGTATAAAAGTTATCTTTTTCATCTTCAAATTTTTATTGTATTCTTTCAAATTCAAAAGATGAATTATATCTATGTCCAGATCCCATTAGTAATAAAAATGCACCCTCATTACTTACAGCCTCATTAACAATTAAATTATTATTATTTGAAATGGCCAATCTTCTCTTATTATTTAAACAACCACCAAAAATATATGGTATACCATAACAATCAAGTTGTTTATTATCTAAATAGAACATCCCTTTTCTTAACTTACCAGCTAATTGAGCTTCTTTTATTAAAATATTATTTTCAAATAACTTTACAGATAAGTTATTTTTAATTAATTCTAATTGAACGAAATAATCATTTTGATTATAAGTTAAATTAGACGACTTGTTTTTTTCTTTCCAATACTCATTAACAATCTCTCTATATATGTTAGTATACTTTAATGAATCTTTATCTACATTTTTAAAATTCTTACCAAACCTTTTACTCGGATAAATTTTATATTTTCCACTTATTATAGACAAATTCCCTTCAGAAAGCTTGCTGTAATCTTTTGAGAATTCCCGCTTAGAAAATGACGCACAACTAGTAAATATTGTCATTATTAGTATACCTACTGGTAAAATAAATTTTGCTTTCATAATAATTCAGTTTTAAATTTAATTCAAAATTATTGCTATAATCACACAACTAATGATTATAATCACCAATCATGTATATATTATTTGTGATAATCACAAATAATATATATTTTTAAAACATGTTTCAAGCCACTTTTCTTCTGCATTTAAAAAATGAATTACCCGAAAACACTTCTATTATAGAAGCGGTTGCAACTGCCTTACAAATAAGTTATGATGCCGCACATAGAAGAACGAGTTTAAAAAGCAAACTCTCTTTAGATGAAAGTGTAATGTTAGCTAATTATTACCATTTATCGTTAGATCGCTTATATGAAACTACAGGAGCTCAATTTGTTTCAGTAGAAAAAACAAAGCATATAGAACATGAAAAAGAGTTACAATTATATTTTGAAGAGTCGTATAACTCTCTATTTCCGCTATTAAAACAACACAATAGCAGAATTCTATATTCTGCTAAAGACATTCCTTTATTTTATAATTTAAATGGAGATTTATTAAGTCGCTTTAAATATTATGTATGGCTTAAATTATTAGATCCAACATTTACAAATAAAAGCTTTGAATCTTTCACTCCAAGCCTTTCTCTTATTAAAGCTGGCAAAGAATTAGGGAGCTTATATCAAAACTTAAACACTAGCGAAATTTGGGATATAACAACAGTTAATAGCACCTTAAAACAAATTCATTTTTATTTTGAAGCTGGACAAATAGAAACAACAACAGCCTTAAACATGTGCGAATTGTTAAAACTACTAATACAAAACGTAGCAAAAAAAATAACTTCAAGTAATGAAAAATTTCAACTATACTATAACGAGTTACACTTAATGAATAATAATGTATTAGTGAGTACCCCAGAGATACAATCATTATATGTTCCCTTTACTTTATTATCATACTACAAAACAAGCGACAAACAAACCTGTAAAGAGGCCGAAGTATTTTTAAGTAAACAATTACAAAATTCTAAGCTATTAAATACTGCTGGAGAAAAAGAACGCAATTTATTTTTTAATAAAATTCATTCTAAAATAAATGCTTTACAAAAACTAATAGAAGCCACACAAGTATTAGATTTTGAATAAGTTAACATTTAAAATAAAATAATATTGCTCTAAACCGAACTATATAATGAAATAATTTAAACATAAAAAAAAGCCTTAAATAAAAATAATTTAAAACTTTTTGTAACAAAATGTAATCTTTATACGTATAACCATTGACAGCAAATTATTTACCTACAAAAAAATCACACATATTTTAGATGAGACAACTTAAAATTACCAAGCAGGTAACCAATAGAGAGACCGCTTCTTTAGACAAATACTTACAAGAAATAGGAAAGGTTGATCTTATTACAGCAGACGAAGAAGTAGAATTAGCTCAGCGTATTAAAGCTGGCGATCAAATCGCTTTAGAGAAATTAACTAAAGCAAACTTACGTTTCGTTGTATCTGTTGCTAAGCAATATCAAAATCAAGGGTTAACATTACCAGATTTAATTAACGAAGGTAATTTAGGATTAATTAAAGCCGCACAACGTTTCGATGAAACTCGTGGATTTAAATTTATCTCTTATGCTGTTTGGTGGATTCGTCAATCTATATTGCAAGCGTTAGCTGAGCAATCTCGTATTGTTCGTTTACCGCTTAACAAGATTGGTTCTATTAATAAAATAAATAAAACTTTTGCCTTTTTAGAGCAAGCACATGAGCGTCCGCCAAGTGCAGAAGAAATTGCAAAAGAATTAGATATGACAATTAACGATGTTAAAGAATCTATGAAGAATTCTGGACGTCATGTTAGTATGGATGCGCCTTTAGTAGAAGGTGAAGATTCTAATTTATACGATGTATTAAATAGTGGAGAATCTCCAAATCCAGACAGAGAATTATTACACGAGTCACTACGTACTGAAATAGAAAGAGCTTTAGAGACATTAACTCCGCGAGAAGCAGATGTTATTAGACTTTACTTTGGTTTAGGAAACCAACACCCAATGACATTAGAGGAAATTGGAGAGACTTTCGACTTAACGCGTGAGCGTGTAAGACAAATTAAAGAAAAAGCAATTCGTAGGTTAAAACATACATCTAGAAGTAAAATATTAAAAACTTATTTAGGATAAAATAATATCCTAATAACAGTAACAAACAGTTATTCATAACTGTTCGTTTTTTGATTGATGAAAGAACCCACGGCTGATTACCGTGGGTTCATTTTTTATAAATAAGTATAGCTCCCCTCTAAAACAATAAGCTATGCTAAAAACAATATGCTATGTTAGTAGTTCTGATATGGATTTAAATATCAGTGATTTAAATGAATTATTTAAAACTACTATAAAAAACAATACCCATTCAAAGATTTCGGGTATCCTAATCTATAAAAACGGTAATTTTTTACAAATTATTGAAGGCGAGGAAAACCAGATAGATAAACTTTACACAAAAATATGTTTAGATGCTAGACATCATGGCACCATTTTAATTATTGAAACAAAAATATGTGATCGTGTTTTTGATAATTATAGTACTGAGTTTCCTATAATTAATAACAATAAGCAAATGTTAAAACTAAAACATTATCTTAATTGGCTCAAAGAAGCAGAACTACATAAGGTTAACAAACTTATTAGAATAATAGAAAACTTTATTGAAATAAAAGTATTGACAGCAATATAATTCTATTATTTTTGCTGAAACAAACAACTCAACAATACTACAATGGCTTCAAAGTTAATTGCCCCTTCGGTACTTGCGGCAGATTTCGCAAACCTTCAACGTGACATAGAAATGGTTAACAGCAGTGATGCAGACTGGTTTCATATAGATATTATGGATGGTGTTTTTGTACCGAATATCTCATTTGGTATGCCTGTTTTAAAAGCGATATCAAAGCATGCTACAAAAACCATAGATGTACATTTAATGATTGTAGATCCAGATCGTTATATTAAAACCTTTGCACAGTTAGGTAGTAATGTGCTTACAGTGCATTACGAAGCATGTACACATCTACACAGAACGCTACAAGCTATTAAGGCTGAAGGCATGCAAGCTGGTGTTGCATTAAACCCACATACTAATGTAAATGTCCTAGAAGATACTATAAACGATATAGACCTAGTATGTATAATGAGTGTAAACCCTGGTTTTGGAGGACAAAGTTTTATTGAAAACACCTATAATAAAGTAAAGCAATTAAAAGAACTTATTGCTAAAAAAGGAGCTAGCACCAAAATTGAAATAGATGGAGGGGTTACAAATAAAAATGCAAAAGCATTAGTAGATGCTGGAGCAGATGTTTTAGTTGCTGGTAGTTATGTTTTTAAAAGCGACACTCCTGCAGAAACTATTAAAGGCTTAAAAGCTATAGCTAATAGTTAATAGCCATTAAAATTAAAGTTAAGCATTTCCTTAACTTTTGTATAAACCTCTGGAAACTGGCTTTTAAATTCGTGAGGCGTTTCTATAAATGTCTCTATTATTACAGATATAAATTCAAAGTGGTTGGTATACGCATAATCTCTTAAATATTTTGATGTTACCAACCGCTCTTTATAATCTCCATTTTTTTCAAGAAACTCTGTAATCTCTAAAAAAGTATTAAAAAAGATAATAGCTGTAATTCCTTTTTTCTTTAAACAGCTTATATGCAGTGCGTGTATAAACTCATGTATACCGAGGTTTAAATTATCGTTATCTATCTCGTAACCATGTAAAAAATCTTCCCAAGAAAACACAATAGCTTTAAAAGCAGGGTTAAACTCCCCTTTATGGTATTCTTTATTTGTATTAGAAAAAAACACTTTAGGGTATAATAAAACCTTATCTATTAATCTTATTTTATAATCTCTATAACCAAAAGTAACCATTGTTGCCGTTGCAGCCACAAGCACCTTCATTCTATCGGTAACTTCCAAATTATCTTTACCAATAAATGTTTTATTATTAATAAATTTATTTACTCGATGCTCAAAATAACGCTGGTATTTGGGAGGTAATTTTTGATAGAATTTAAATTCTTTTTTTAACACACTTAATTGCGCTTTTGGCAATGATTTTAACTTTAAATACACGTGATTAAAAAATGGCCTTTTATGTATTGAAGCATATCTATATTCTAAACTTAAATATATTCTGTAAAACACTAAAAGTATTAAAAATATGGTCGCAAATAATAAAACATATTTAGTTACTAATGGATTTTCAAATTCTTCTTGGGCAAAAATTAAGAGGCGATTCATATAATATAAGTAGGGAAAATCCTGTTTAGGTTACAACTATTTTAAGTTTTTATGTAAGCTAAAATATGAAAACAAACATTAAAAAGTAGACTTCTTCTCAAGTTCTGGTAATACTTGATCTATTCTTTTAGCTAGCTCTGGTAATTTTATTGTGGGGATTGCGGGAAATAAATGATGCTCTAAATGATAAAACATACTAAATGTAATTTTATTTTTCCACCCTTTTCGTTGGGTTCTTGCAAAATTTGGATTTTCTTCTGTATCATGATGTACTGTCCAAACAGCAAAAAAGGCCATTAAAAACTCTCCAACAATCATTACAGATACATGATAAATTAGAAAATCTATTTTAAAATAAAATATTAGCGTTAACATTATTGCTATAGAAACTAATTCTAGCAATACATTACGTACATACTTTTTATTACCAATTTGTAAAGCAACCTTATGAATTAAAAACATATGTACCGGCCCATATAATATTGCCCCATACCAAGTCATCCCTGCGGATTTCCCTTCGTAATCCTTATCTGTTAAACAGTATTTATGATGCCTTATATGATTAAATTTTATAGCATGAATGGAGGCTACCATTAAAATACTGTTAATGTATAAAGAGAGCCAAGTTAAAAACTTATTTGTTCCTAATGCATTATGGAATCCATTATGCACCTGCCGCAATCCTGTTAAGAAAAAAAATCCAGAAAAAGGTAATGCTGCCCAATAATAACCATAGTAGGCTAACACAATAGAAATAACAAACCACGGAATGGTAAGGTTATTTTCTATTAACATCTCTTTGAGTGTTAAACGCCTTAAATCTTTCCACTCAACACTATTTAATATTTCTTTATGCGTCATATATTAAATTATCAAAAAAAGCTGTTGTTGCATGTTTCCCCGAATTATATAAATTGGTTTTCTGTTCTTCGGTTAAGTTAAAATCGGTAGCAGAAATACCTAAGTCGTCAACATTAACTGTTCTTTCTTTATCTGTTGAATCTCTTTCGAAATCAATTTTTTGGGTATCTAATAACATTCCAAATACAGCTTTAACGTACCCTAATAAATGATCGTATTCTAAATTATTATTTGTTGCTGGTCTACCCAAATCTCCAAAATGAAAGCCTAATGTTTGCATATTCGCTTCTTCTTGATCAAAAGCAGTAATTGGATAATTATAAGTTAACCCACCATCTACATAAATATGATTGTCTGGTATATTATTAGTAAAAGACCAAGCTTTAAAAAACAATGGAATAGACATTGAGGCTCTCACAGCTTCGGCTACTATTGTTTTTGGTGTTTTCTCATAAGAGAACTCTCGGGCTTGTTGCATATTTAAATCGGAAGAAAATACTCTTAAATCTTTACACCCCAAATTTTTTAAATCTTCAAATGTTGCATTTTTATTTCCTATTTTTTTTTCTATAAATGATTGAATAAACCCTAATAAAAAATCACCTTCATACAATCCATAATGTATAGGTATACGAAGTGGATTCCAGTGGTCTTCAAAGCCTTTAAAATCTGTAGCTCTTACGACCTTAGTTATGGTTGCCGCATCATAATTTAAACTCACTAAAGCTGCTGTTATCGCTCCCGCAGATGTCCCAGCTACTCGCTTTACACTTTGCAATATGTTTTTTGCCTCCAATACCTCTATGGCTCCTGCATAAGCGATACCTCTTACACCTCCACCTTCAAAAACAAGATTCTCTATATTATTCATAATTTAAATGGTTGTTAAATAATTAATAACGGTTAACGAAGGGAAAAAGAAATACCCGCCTCCTTTTATTGTTACAAAGCGTTTCCAATTATCTATATATTGATTTACCGGCTCTGCTTGTATAGTAAATTGCCCTTTACTATTATTAGGGTCTCCTTCTGGTGGCACACCAATAATAACATCAATATCATTACTTAAATGACGTAATTGATTATTATTAGACCATGCATGTTGGATAAATTCAAACTGCAATTCTAAATTAGCATTAAAACATATAAAACATAATCCCTTTTCTGTTTTATCGCTTCCATCTACCGCTGGTATTTCATAATTTCTACCTCTTCTAATTATGCGGTGTCTCCTGGTTACTTTTAAAGACTGTTTTTTATCATACCATCTAAAGGTATCTCTAGGATTATTTCGCCTTAAATGAGAGCCAAAGGGGCATTTTAATCCATCTGGATCTTTATCTGCATAACCAAAATCATCATTATTAAAATCACCTTCAGGCTGCTTATCTGGGTATAAAACTAATGAAGCGCCATTTGGCCATCTGCCAACGCATTTCGCCGCCAATTTAACACTAGCCTCTTTATCTATATCTCCATTTTCTTTTCTTGTTTTGTCTTCCATGAACTCCCAAAACTCCTCAACATGCTGTTCCATTTGCCTAAACACCATAAAGGTTCCATTATGTCCTAAATCTTTTTTTCCAGAGCCCATAACATCGTCTTTTAGCAAATTACTATTGCCTTGGTTTACTTCTAGCAAAGGTGAATATGGGTATTGGTCATGTTCATTTAAATAACCCATTAAAAATTCCCCCGTTTTTATTAAATCGTTTTCTGGACTTGGCTTTCCCGATCCTTTAATAACTGGTTCCGAAATGCCATCATGAAATCCAAAAGGTTCTTTATTATCTTTTCTTAAATGTGCTTTTATTTCCTTTGTTATAGTTATACCGCCTATAGTCGCTATACGTTGTTTTTCTTCTTTTAAAAAATTAGTTAATGCTTGCTCATCTTTAGCATGAAAAATTAAAGTCATGTGCAATGCCTCATCATTTGCTCCCCATCTCCATTTACTTGGGTCGTTTTCACCATAATCTCCTAAAATCCTGCTTCTATCTTCTGTTACAACACCTTCTATAAAAGGCACAGGAAAACTTGCTACATTTTTATCTGCTAACCCTAATGCCCCT
This sequence comes from Pontimicrobium sp. MEBiC06410, assembly GCF_053601615.1. NCBI lineage: Bacteria > Pseudomonadati > Bacteroidota > Flavobacteriia > Flavobacteriales > Flavobacteriaceae > Pontimicrobium > Pontimicrobium sp. MEBiC06410. The sequence goes on along the minus strand of NZ_JBSHNT010000149.1, from coordinate 139,299 downwards.
AATCCCTTTGGAGTAAAGGCTAAATGCAAGGTTTTTTCTGGATGAGTTGAAATGTCTCCAGAGTCTATTAATGGAAAAATGTCTTTAATCCATGCTTTTGCTTTAGTTGCATCTGTAATTTGTAGTAAAAAATAAGCTGTTTCATATAGTTTCCCATAGCCACGAGTAACCATACCTTGTATATCGTTTAAATCTAATGTTCTTGGATTACTAATTATTCCCATTATAATATGTCTTTTAAAATTTTCGTTATATTCTACTTAGCATGGTTTTTATTTCTTGATCATTTAATTCTCCCGAATTAAAAAGCTCTACTCTTAATTTAGATTTGTCTACAATTTGCTGCAGTCCATACCAAGGGTAAGCAGAATACCAGATAGGTGTTGGCACTTGTGTTAAGCGCCCCCAACCCATAAATTCTAACACTTTGTAAGAGCCGCCTCCAAACATAAAAAAAGTTCTAGGGTAACCTTTAGCTGCGCCATATATAGCATTTAGCCCCCAACCATTATTATCTACAAAATCTCCTAAATATTCATCAAAACTTCCATCGAAATTACTAAAAAACACAAAACGGTTTCCTCCATCTATTAATACCCAACGCGCAAAATGTATTGTTGGTGTTCCCATGAGCTGCCCTTCTACAAACCAAGATCGCGCGGCATAACTTGTAGCCCACAAAAAGAACTTTAAACCTAATTTTCTTAAACCTCCTTTAGTTTCAAATACTTGGGATAGTTGGTTTTGATAAATGATATCTTCTTGTGATTTTAATTGAGCCAAATGTTCTAATGGTATTTGGTTTTGTGTTTTACCAAATGGTTTTGCTCTTAACTCATAGAAAAAATGAATTATTATTATAAAAATTAGAAGGAATGGTAGTATTACAATTAATAGTAGGGCTAATAGTATTGTTTTTATATAGTTTTTTTGGGGTAAGTGATAATATTCTCTAGCCCAATCCCATTTAGAGTCTTTAGCTAAAAATGCTTGTATTGCTTTATATGCTTCTTTTCTATTAGACCAATCTTTGCCATTATCTTTTACATAGTCTCTTACAGTATTATGCAACTCTGCTTCTTTATGTACTTGTTGTACCGTTCTATTAGGGGCGCCTACATAAAACCCTGGTGTTTTTATTTTATATTTTTGTAAATATGCTAACCTATTTTTATCGTTTCTTTCTGCCTCTTCAGGATAACCAACACAGTTTGCGAAAATTTGATCTAGATCGGAAGGTAATATATTTACCAAATCTATAAGGTGTTGCTTCTCGCTACCATCTATATTAGCTGCATATATTAAACTAGCTGGATACTTATCTGTTTTAGGAGCTATTATCCATCTCGCAAAATGTACTGTGGGTATTTTTCCAAAAGAAAAAAAGCTGTCTTCTTTTGAAGGATTACCACCTGTATTTAATAAAGTGGTTACGGCTTCTATTTGACTAGGAATAATAGGAATTTGTAATGAAACTGCGTTTTGCCTTGTCATATTATATTTTATTAGTTAGTTAGAAGAACTGAAAGTTACAACATAATTATTTGGGAAAGGGCCTATAGTTAGCCCAGAACCTCTACCAATGCTACCTTTAGCATTTGTAACATTTTCTAAGCGTAATACCGCTGCCACCAATTCTGGAATTGTAACCGAATTTATATATTTCCCATAACATTCATGCAATGCAAACCCCCAATTCATATATCTTGAGTCTCTATTATATTTAAATTTTTTTGGTTCAGGAAAAGTAACAGGGTCAAACATTGCTCCAGATGTTAGAGCCATAATTTTTCTATTTCCTTTTATTTTATATGTTTTATTTCCGCTTCCTTTAATAAATTGCTTCGTTTCATTAAAACGTAATACTCCGGGCTGTACTGGGTTAAAACGTAATGCCTCGTATACATATCCTTTAACCACATCCATATTATATGCTTTTGCAGCTGCAATGGCTCCTTTTAACTCTTTAGGCCTTTTAAATAATTCTTCTAATGCATAAACTACAGCTTTACTTGTTGTTTCTTGTAAGCCAGTTAACAACCCTCCAATATTTCTTCTAATAATATCATCATCTACCCATAGATATTCGGGTTGCTGTTGTAATATAATTAATCTATTTAACAAATTATCATTTAGTGTTTTTCCTTCTGCCAGGTTCTTTTTACTTTTATCTATAAGACTTCTTACCCAGGCTGTCCTCTCTTTTCCTGAGTTTACAGCAGCTAAATGCTTCTCTTTGTTTCCTGTGAAGTTAAGAAACAAATCGTAAAACATAGTACGTTGCCACCTTTTCATTTGTGATTTCACTGGTGCAGGTACTCCAAAATAATCTTCTAATACACCTAGTAGTACATTATAATTTAAGGTTTGCACAACATCTAACTTCTCATGAGGTTGCATTTGTTTACATATACTATCTGCATGATTACGAACATAAGTTCTAATTCTATCTAAATCGCCTTTATGCGTTGCTTTTCTAACATAGTTTCGTTCCCTATTAAATTGTGGATTATTTCTATCCATTCCTAAAAAAAATGTTCCTTTTTGGTCTGCCATTTTTTTAGCATTAATTTCCTTAATCGTGAAATCTTCATCTCTATTAAGAACATTTACCACTAAATCATGCCTGCTAACTATCGCTATTTTTGCCAATCCTATATTAATTAAGGGCCATCTTTTTTGTAAAAAATAAAATATACGCCATTGATTATTTGTTAGCTTTCCAATACATCTATTAAGTACTCGCTTGATTATATTAGGTGTTTTTGGTATAGCGCCTAGGTTTAAATTTATGGGGCGTTCTTCTTGATACATTTTTAAAACAAATTGTCCAGCGGGAGAACGTCTTAATAACATGACTTCGTGACGAAACGCTTCTGATATTTCATTGAATTTCGTTTGTGCTCCTCCATATTCTATAGGCAAAATTACGGGAGCTGCAATGGCAGCAAATGCTAAATCTGCTGCTGTAAATTTGTTGCCTACTAAATATTTACAATTATCGCTTAACAATTTATCTACATGAGAAAAAATGTTTTTTACTTCTGCTAAAAAAACAATTGAATCTTCATTATTAAGATTTATTTTTTTTGAAATTCTTTTTTTATAATTACCATAACTTAATCTGTATTTTAATCGATTCAGGAAAGTAATATTCTTTTTTAGTAACGTAAGTGCATTCTTTTTAGATTTAAACAACTCAGAATAACGGTAGCGTTCTACCGCAGTATAAAATGTAGTTGTAAATAATTTGTATAATTCGTAAACTTCATTCTGCAAATCTATATCTGAAGGAAATAATTGTTTTCCTTCTGGTAAATTAGCATCAAAATCATGAATAATATTCTCGGAAGAATAAATTAAACGGTCTGTTTGTAAATAAACAGGCATATTATTTACTTCTTGAGAGTTAATAATACGTCCAGCTTTACGCTCACCAATTACTGGTGGATAGTTTTTTTCTATATACTGAATTTGGTTTATGTCTAAAACCCATTTTGCAATTTCTGTATGACCAGAGGTGTTAATGCTAACTAATGTTGGCACACGTTTAGAGTAACTAAAGGATTTATAAAATTTTATAGGATTCATAATAGCTGTAGTTTTAATTTAATTTGGTTGCATAATAAGTACAGATATCGTCTCCTAACTCTATACGTTTTTTAATATATTCTTCTACCTCTAGTTCTTTTTTAAATAGCAAATATGTACCTAAAGCATGTCCTCTTACATCTTTTATTTTTTTAATTACTGCTAATGGAGTTATGTTTGTTTTTTGTAAATGATCTATAAAATCTTCAGGGTTACCCTGTATTCCTACCATTATAATAGCACTTGTTTTTTGCAAACGTTCTAATTGACTTGGATTACAATATGTCCAACTCGTTTGTAGGGTAGCTTTGGCTCGCATTGCTGCTTCTCCTCCAAACAACAATCCATTCATTACCTTCATATATGCTTTAGAAGAGGCATAATGAGTAATGTATATGTAAGTTCTATCTCTTGTTTTAAAAGGACCTAAAGATAAAGGTGTATTATATTTTATACTTACTGCTAAGCTTTTTTTAAGAAAGCTTTCAAACAAAGCTTCATCTCCTTCTTTAACTTGAAGAATATTAAACATGGGTTGAGGTTTAGACCAATTTTTTTCTGTAAAGGTCCTGTAGGAAAGGGCTTTTATAATACCTAATGTATCTAAAAGTGTATTCGTTATTTTACTTGGCATTATTGAGGGTTTTTTATAGTAATACGAATATACTTTATAAGGTTTACCTTTTTACAGGTATAAATACCTAATTTATATCAAATACTATAGCAATAGTAGTACTACTATTACCTAATAACACCTTAAAATATTAAATACAACAAACCTAAACCAAACTTAACAACCACAAAATCAATACTTTCTTAAACAAAAGTTAAACAGTTTTGTTTTAATAGTAATACTATTATATATTTGTTATTTAACTATGGAAAACCTACATATACATATTGCTATAAATCCAGATTTATATACTAAAAACCCTGAGTCCTCAGATTTAGGAAAAAAAATAGTAAGCAAAAGTATAGAAATGATAGATGAATTAGGTTTTGAAACTTTTACTTTTAAGAAACTAGGAATTGCCATAGGCTCTAACGAAAGTTCTATTTATAGATACTTTGAAAGTAAACATGCCTTGTTAGTTTACCTAATAAATTGGTATTGGAGCTGGATAGAATATAAATTAGTTTTTACTACAACCAATGTTCCGTCTCCGCACGATAGATTAAATAATGCTATAAAGCTTTTAACAGAGCATGTAGAAAAAGACAATGCTTTTACGTTTATAAATGAAATATTATTAAATAAAATTATTATTTCTGAGTCTGCAAAAGCATACTACACAAAAGACGTAGATAAAGAAAACGAAAAAGGGTTCTATAAAACATACAAAAGAGTTGTACAACGCGTGAGCGAAATTGTTATAGAAATAAACCCGAAATTCGAGTTTCCGCACATGCTTATATCTACAGTTATAGAAGGCGCACACCACCAAAGATATTTTTCTAAACACTTACCCGCTTTAACAGACGTAGAAGAAGGAAAAAATAACATTGTTAGGTTTTATACAGATTTAGTACAAAAAACTATTGCATAATGAATTTGTTAAAGCATAACATATTAAACAGTTTAAAATACGGCGTTTCTACTCTTGTGCTATTTAGTATATTATTGCAGCCTATAGCAAAAGTTATTTCAATTTTTAGCGACGATACTGTTGAGTTAGTTTCTCTAAACTGGTTAGAGGACACTACGGATACTGATGAGAAAAAAGAAGATAAAAAGGATGAGAATAGCAAAGAAGATGAGAAAAAAACTGAGCCTCAGTTTTTAAGCTCACAAAAACAATCTTATGTTTTTGTATCTATAGCTCCTAATTACAATGTTTTAGAATTTATGTTAGATTTTAATTTAGACATTGTAATACCACCCCCAAAGCACGCCTAAATTATTTATACTCTTTTATTTTCAGTACTTTTTAACTCTAGAAGCTACTGATTACTTTTCCTAATATAGGAACCAATCAAATTAAATTATCAATTAAAGGATTACCCCATTTAAAAATACGGTAACACTTGCCTTTAAATTATTAAAATTATGAATAGTTCAAACCCCTTTAAAAATTTTAAAGCCGATATCCCGGCTAGTATTGTTGTATTTTTTGTCGCACTTCCATTATGTCTAGGTATAGCATTAGCTAGTGGAGCTCCTTTATTCTCAGGTTTAATTGCGGGAATTGTAGGAGGTGTTGTTGTAGGAGCACTAAGTGGCTCTTCTGTAGGGGTTAGTGGACCAGCTGCAGGTTTAGCCGCTATTGTTCTAGTAGCCATCGGTTCTTTAGGTGGTTATGAAAATTTCTTATTAGCTGTTGTTTTAGGAGGTATTATACAACTTCTTTTTGGGTTACTTAGACTAGGTGTTATAGCTTATTATTTCCCTTCTTCAGTTATTAAAGGAATGCTAACTGGTATAGGTATTATTATTATATTAAAGCAAATTCCTCACTTTTTTGGCTACGACGCTGACCCAGAAGGAGACTTTGCCTTTTTTCAAGTAGACGGAGAAAATACTTTTTCAGAAATTATTAATGCCATTAATTTTATTAGTCCTGGAGCCACTACTATTGGTATAATTGGATTAATTATTTTAATAGTATGGAGTAATGTTCTTTCTAAAAAAGGAAAAATATTTCAAATCATTCAAGGCCCATTAGTAGCAGTAGCAATTGGTATTATATACTATATTATAACTTCTGGTAACAGCACATGGGGAATTTCTGAAAGTCATTTAGTTAGTGTTCCTGTTCCTGGAGATGCCAGTTCATTTTTAGCACAATTTAGCTTTCCAAATTTTAAAGCTATAACAAACCCAGAGATATGGGTTACTGCTTTTACTATTGCTTTGGTTGCAAGTCTTGAAACCTTACTATGCGTTGAGGCTACAGATAAGTTAGATCCAAGAAAACGTGTTACGCCAACAAACCGAGAATTATTAGCACAAGGTTCTGGTAATATTATTTCTGGTTTAATTGGAGGTTTACCTATTACTCAAGTTATTGTTCGTAGTTCTGCTAACATACAATCTGGAGGAAAAACAAAAATGTCTGCTATTATTCACGGTTTCTTATTATTAATTTCTGTTATATTAATTCCTAGATTATTAAATAAAATTCCTTTAGCTGTTTTAGCTGCTATATTATTAATTGTTGGATATAAATTAGCAAAACCTGCCTTATTTAAAATTATGTATAATAAAGGTTGGAAACAATTTGTACCTTTTGTTGTTACTGTTATTGGTATTGTATTTACAAACCTACTATTAGGTATCGCTGTTGGTTTAGCTGTAGGTATTGTGGTTGTACTAATTAAAAGTTTCCAAAACTCTCACTTTTTACATATTGAAGATAAAAGTAACGGAAAGCACAAAATAAAAATGACCCTTGCAGAAGAAGTAACTTTTTTCAACAAAGGTGCTATTTTAAAAGAGTTAGATAGCCTTCCTAGAGACACTTATTTAGAGTTAGATGTTAGAAAAACAAGATATCTAGATAATGATATTATAGAAATTTTAGAAGATTTCTCTGAAAAGGCTAGAAATAGAAATATCGATATTCAATTAATTTCAGAAAGAGGCATTGTAGAAAACCCAGAAAGCTTTATTCAATTTTTTAAACTGCGTCCAAAAAGCGCTTAAACTATTTAGCACTATGCATAAACCAAATTCAAAATATAAACTACTTGTTTTATTTAATGAGAGTAAAGCTGCAGATATAGCCTTAAATAATGCTATTAATTTAGCCCAAACTATAAATGGCTCTGTAGATATTTTACATATAAAAACCCCTACAGATGCTACCAAATCTAGCAACCAATTAGCGGTAATGAGAGACATGAGCGATATAGAGCGTGATAGTAAAAAGGAAATAAAAAAACGTATTGCTTCTTTTTCTAATACTACAAATCTATCTATAAAGCATCATTTTACTTTTGGAAATGTCATTAATGAAGTTAAAAGCTACATAAATAACATACAACCAGACATTGTGGTTATTGGTAAAAGAAAACCAAAGCTTATTAATGCTTTAGGTGACGGGCTTACTAAGCATTTATTAAAAAACCATAACATAGAACTTTTAATTTCTGGTACCGAAACAACTTTAGCCACATTTAATGACCCTTCCATAGGTTTTATTGAAGAGATTACGCTTAAAAACAAGCTAAGTATCGCAGAAAATTTAAAGAACAAAACAAACAAACCTTTTAAAGTTTTTAAAACGGTTAGTAAAGCTATAGAAAATACAGCTTCTAAAACCTCAAATTCTAAACTACAAAAAACTATTGTTTTTGAATTTGATGATTCTGCAAAATCCAGTTCAAACATTCCTAATTACATACATAAAAATAAAGTAAATTTATTATGTATAACTCGTAATATAGCACAATCACTAAAACATATAAACACTCAAATAGTTAAAACTGAAGTGCCAATTTTGGTACTAGCTAATTAAAATATATTAATTTATGAAAGCTCATACAAAAGAAACACAAGACAAAATGACTCCAGCATTAGCATTGGAAGCATTAAAAGAAGGTAACACTCGTTTTAAAGCTAACGAAAAAGCAAATAGAGATTTACTACAACAAGTTGAAGACACTAGCACCGGGCAGTTCCCTTTTGCTACTGTATTAAGTTGTATTGATTCTCGTGTCTCATCAGAACTTATTTTCGATCAAGGTATAGGCGATTTATTTAGTATACGTATCGCTGGAAACTTTGTTAACGAAGATATTTTAGGAAGCATGGAGTTTGCTTGCAAATTAGCAGGAACAAAATTAGTTGTTGTTTTAGGACACACAGCTTGTGGCGCTGTAAAAGGTGCGTGTGACCATGCTAGATTAGGAAACCTAACAGCTTTAATAAACAAAATTGAACCAGCTGTAGAAGCTGTTACAGAACCTAAAGACGAGTCTTTAAGAAACTCAAAAAACATTGATTTTGTTAATGAAGTAGCAAAGAAAAATGTATTGATGACTATAGATAACATTCGCTCTTCTAGTTCGGTTTTAGCCGAAATGGAAAATAATGGAGAAATCAAAATTATTGGAGGAATGTACGACATTAAAACAGGAGATGTAAACTTCTTTTAATTTGTAAATAACATATCAATTTTTAAGTGTAATTGATTTATAAAAATTAAGCCCTATAAGACAAACTTATAGGGCTTTTTTACCTCTATTTTTTCGTTTTATGACAAGAGTTTTATTATTAAATTATATTTTTATAAAACCCACAACAATGAAAAGTATGAAATTTATAGAGACAATAGAAATTAAATGTACTCCTGAGTTTGCTTTTAATTATACTCAAGATTATAATAAAAGATTAACTTGGGATACTTTTCTAAAACAAGCAGATTTAATAGAAGGAGCCTCAGAAGCTAACAAAGGCGTTAAAGCATACTGTGTTGCTAAAAATGGATTAGCAATGACTACAGAATATATTACCTTTAACAAACCCAAAGCAACAGCCATTAAAATGATTAAGGGACCATTTATGTTTAAAACCTTCTTAGGGTCGTGGTCATTTAAAAGCTTGCAAACTAACTTAACAGAAGTTATTTTTCTATATTCATTTAAACTTCAATTTCCATTCAATCTTTTTAAAAGATTTATTAAAAATCATTTAAGAACTAACGTAAAACAGAGGCTTTTTGATCTTAAAACTAATATTGAATCTGAAACGCATTTAACTAGCAGCCTATAGTTTTTTTATTATTTAAAAATTACAACATTAAGTTTTAAAAACAATTTAATAAAAAAGCAGAGCCTTCAAAGTCAATTAAACCTCACAAAATTATTATACTATAAGTCTTATAATTTTCATAGCCTCTAAAACATGTAATAACCAAGGATCCATTTTTATTTGTCTCTGGCTTTTTAGGTAATTCCCAATAGCATCTTTAACAATAGGGAAATTTTCTATACATGCTATTAACTTTAGAAAATCTATACTAGGAATTTGATTACTTAAAAAAGTTATCTTTTGATCTATAGCGTCATTACTTATCTTTAAATAACAGATTGGAGTAATAGTGAATTTTTTAATTTCTTTTACTAACAACGTTCGCTCATACCAAAATGGTTTATAGATCCATCTTTTTTCTTGCCTATAATACGCCTCACGTTTAATAAGATAATCCTTGTATTGTTGTTTAATATCACTCTCGTAAACTTGAAGCGCATTTGTATTACCTTTAATAAAATTAAACAGAGCTTCAGCTGCCGTTTGCCCCATTTTAAAACCCTTAATAATCCCCGCAGAAGATAACGGATCAAAACTTTGAGCCGCATCACCTACTTTTAACCACCCTTCTCCATAAATCTGAGACGCAATTTGAGAATGTGCAGATTGTATATATACACCATCTGGCACTTGTTTCAAATTTAATCTAGCTTTAGTATGAATACTATCATTAAGTTGTTCTTTCCAAAACTCTGAATGAGAAACTCCAGACGTTGTTAAAATTTTAGGATCTGTCATAAAGGTACTAACTGTTTCACCTGTCGCCACCTCTACAGTATACCACCATCCATTAGAGGTAGACTCTACAAGCAAGTGACTTTTACACACTTTCCCAACTTGCTTATTTATTAAATGTTTTGTAACACCAACTAAAGTATCTTTTTTCTTCTTTTTTTGCTCAACAACACCAAAATTAAACTTACTTGTTCTACCACTTGCGTCAATAACAAAATCTACCTCTATATTCTCTTTATTAAAAAATAATGTCCAATTTGTTTCATTCTTTATAATTTTTGAAACTCTACTTTCTAAAAAAACTGTTACCCCTATCTTTTCACAATGCTTCAGTAGCTCATTATCAAAATTAGGTCTAGACAAAATATAACTCTCTCCAAAAGGATTAAAAATAGATTCGTTATGGTGTATTTCTGTATTTCCCCATGCATTTTGCACTTCGGTACATGGAATACTATAATTGTTTAAAATAGTTTCAGGAATATTTAGTTTTTTTAATTCATGGAATGCTTCGGCTGCTAAATGCTCTCCTACTGTAATTTGATTAGACTTACCAGCATTAAGCAATACAACTTTAAAACCATATAGTTTTAACTTAATTGCCGCTGCAATTCCAGCAGGGCCTCCACCGATAATTCCTATTGAAAGAGAAGAGATACTTTTAGTTTTTAAGTTTAAATTCAAACGTACAAAATATACTATTCTTAACCATCCGTAGAAGTACGAAAAACCAAAAACAGGTATTTATACGCTAACCAGTCTTTTTATAAAACTCTAATTTTAAGTACTTAAAACCTAACCAATACCATAAAAAATGAAAAAATCATTATTAATTCAAAAAACATTCCCCATTAAACAGCTCTTTTTAGTAGCTTTTATAGGTATATTACTATTGTCTTTTAATAGTTGTTTATCTGGAGAAAAAAAGGGAACTAAAAACGAAGGCGAAAGCGAACCTCAACCAGAAATAGGGTCTATTGAACTTGTAAACGAAAATAGCACTACCAATAATTTTTTTGGCACAAACGCTGCTCAAGTACCACATGACGTTCCAACTATAGCCGATAGCACTCAAGTTGCACTATCAACTTTTGCTTGGCAAGAGTTTATTGCATTAAACTGGCCCTCTACATATAATACAACTTCTCATGAGAGAGGAAAACCAGATCTTACAAAATCTATAGCAGATTTCTTATCTCCGCCTAGCACAGGACAATTAGTCTGGCAAACCTATAAACACAGAGTAGAAATGTATCCTAGAGACACAACTAAGTTTGTTAATACTTTTGATAGCGCTCCTCAATATTTTTATGATTTAGAAAGTGGTCAAAAATCCATTCTTGGTTTAAACTCAACAAAACCTTTAAGTACAATAACAACTATATTTAACAATCTAGATGAAACGTCCGAGATTAATTTATGTACGCTTTTTGTAGAAGGCGACTCTCTAGCTCCTGGAGCCAGCAAATATAAAAACCCTGATACTGCTAGTGGATTACCTGGAGCTCCTAGAAGAATGATTTATGAAGCTAAAGGAAATCGAGACATGTTTGATTATGTTAAAAACTATAAATTATATGATAGTCTTACTAGAGTAACAAAAATTAAAAACACAGAAAAAGCCATTAAAAATGATGGTAAAGGAGCTGTATACCCTAATAAAAATGCAGATTCTACCCTAATTGTATTTCCTTTTGGAGATAATAACGGAGTAGAAGGATCCATTGAAGTAAAAGCGACATGGAGACAATTAACTTTAAAAGAATACAACAGTAAAAGATACCTAACAGCTCCTATTATTTATTACAGAAATGTACCAAAAAACGGAAAATCTGTGGCATACTACGACATTGTTCCTGGGGAACCAACTTACGACACAAACAATACATTAAAAACACTTCCTTATGGTCTCGTTGGATTACATATTATACATAAAACTAAAACATTTCCAAGTTATGTTTTTGCCACTTTTGAGCAAGTTGATAATTTAAGCACAACTGTAGAACCATTAAATACATTATTCTTTTACAATAGAAATAATGATTTAAATACAAATAAACAATATGTATTTGATAGATCTAAGCCCATTTTAGAGGGCACTAAACAAGTAAACGCAGAAGTACATAAACAAATAAGAGCATTAGCTCCAAATTCTGTATGGCAATATTATAAGCTTATTGGTGTACAAGGACATCCACAAAACAACGCTAATACAACAGATTATTTTTTATCGAATATTGTAACAGAAACTAACCAGACACTTAGAAATTTTGCAGGAACTTTAAATAACAATACAGGATTACCAGACCTAACAGCAATTAATTTATATCAAGGAAAAAAAGTTTTTGTTCAAGGAGGCTGTAAAGGCTGTCATGGAAATGCACAAGATGCAGATTTTAGTTTCATTACTAAAAATGCGCCTTTTGATGGCGAACCAGATTTTATTAATCAACCATTAATAGAAGACCCTGAAGGTAACTAAACAATCATTTTTCAATTAAAAAAACTAAAACTATGTCATTAGATACAATAGCATATATAAAAGTATTTCCAGGAATAGGTACGGCAAGAGTAGGTAATAGCCCAGATTATTTTATTGGACCAGAATTTCCAGGAGACATTCCTAATTTAAACAAAAATTACAAGGACGATAATGGGCTTTTAAAACCACAAGCTGCTAAATTTAGAGTGTACGGTTATGATGCCGAAGACAATATAGTAACAGAAATTACACATGATCCAGACAATGGTATTTCATTAGAATGGGATGTACACATGAGAAACTTAAAAGCTGCAAACTATGCTTTTCAAGGAAAATTTGGATTTAATCCAGACCAATATAGAAACCCAGGAGTAACACCAAATGCTCCAGGCACAGATCCAAACTCTAGAACAAGTTTAATTATTGATCCAGGAGCAAAATCAATTTCAGGAATTACCCAACAAGGCGCAAGTGCAATTCAGTTAGATGGTGGTAAAATTTTCTCAGGCATTGGGTCTGCAGAAATTCCTTCTAGCCTATTTAATAAAGGGGAAGAAGGCACAACAACTGTTACATATACAGAAAAAGAGGTTAGCTTAGGGAGGTTAGAAACAGATGATTCTGGTAGGTTAATTGTTGTTGGAGGCAAAGGAGATGCTGGTTGTTTGGTAGAACCTCCTATTATTTTACAAAAAGGCTCTGGGAATCTATATGTACAATTAGGCGAAGCACAACCCGCAACACCATCTACAGGTTCTTTTCCAGATGCATTTTACACAAATACTATCCATTTACCATTATCAAGCGAAGTACAACAGGTTTTACTAGCAGGAAAACAAGATGGATCAGGAGACGTATATGTTGACGATAAAGTGCTTATAAAAGTCAATGGCACTATAATCTATTCTCACGATTTTAGTAATGGAAATAGTGGTAAAATAACACCTTTAGCTCCTATAGATATTACAGAAAACATAAAACCTTACCTAGGAAACGATGTAAGTATTACTATTGAGTATGTCGATTTATATCCTGGTTCTAAAGGCGCCTCTGAGTTTTGGTTAGTATATACAAATATAGACCCAACATCCAATGGAAACTCATATTTTAATAACCCAGGATGGTATGATGATACTTCGGGAGGAAGCATTAATGCAAAAGTGACTATTAATGGTATGGTTTTTAATACAGGGAACGATCCTAAAAAAAGAGGTTGGATAGCTGTATCCCCTCCAAAGTATGTACCATCAATGAACAATGTGGTCTCATTATTAGACTTGCAATTAGATATGTTTCCAGAAGTAGACCCAACATCTGGAACTTTAAATTTTGCTATATTAGATTCTAATGGTTACCCTAATATAGCCACAGGTAGTTCTACATTAAATTTCGCACCGCTTTCTGGAGTAAATACTATTGGTAAAAGCGCACCATCTATAGCAAGTTTTCAAGAAAAAGATTACTTAGCCTATACAGGAAATAATGGCAATAACTTGTTAGCGGTTTCTAATGATGGCGGTACGACATGGACAGAAAATCAAATAGGTACAAGCACCACATCGCACGCACCTTCTATTTGTGTATTTAACGACTTATTAATTTATGTAGTAGTAGGAGACAGCGGCCATTTAAACATAGGCACTTCTACAGATGGAAGCAGCTTTACATTTCAACAAGCAAAAGCTTCTGAAGGTTCTACTCCTTTATTAGCATCATCTAGCCCAAGCGTAGCTGCATATAATGGAAGTTTATACATTGCTTATACTGGTCAAGATAACGGATTAGTAATTGCGCAACTTGGTGCTATAGACGAAGAAAAATATACTTACACTGGCTTCCCTGAAAAAAGTTTAGCGCATGTAGCCCCATCTATAGGAGTCTTTTTTGGAGAGCTATATTATGCCTACACAGGAACCGACAACAAGTGTTATATAGGCTCGTATAACAATTATTCTCCAGCGCCAACACCTCCAGTAATCAAGTTTAAGTTTACACAAGTTGGCGGCTCACAAACCACATCATTAGCTCCAGCAATATCTGGATCGCATGGAAAATTATATTATGCATTAATTGGAACAGATGCTAATGTATATGTCGCTGTAGGGAAACCTGGTTTTACAGATTTAAGTTTTGTAAAACAGAGCAATGTTACAACGCATTGTGCTCCAGCAGTTGCAAACTTTAACAATTTAACTTTTTATAGAGATATCTACCCTATTCTAAAAACAGTAACAGATTATGCCTGGGTAAATGAACCTGCTTTTATAGGGCATGCACCAGGTAGTCTAGGTGACCTTTTACTAGACAAATATATTAACCAGTCTGGACCAGATGAAACCAGCAGTGCACATAGAACCTTTGTATTCCGTGTTATTAGGCCTGCAGAACAATTAACACCTCTTGTTCCGCCACCTCCAAAAGCTATACCTGCAGGTGCAATACCAGATGGAGGAGTACAATCTGGAAGGTTAATGCCACACTTGTTCGGAGAAGGAGGCTCTACTTCAGAAAATACGTTTAACAAAACTAACTTCCCGAACCAATGGCTAAGTTTAACACCTCATCAATTATGGAAAATTCAGGAATGGGTTAATGGCAATTTCAAAATGGGGACTAAACCTTCTTTAACACCAAGCACCAAAACGTTTAGTTCTATTCCCTTAAAAGATCAACCTGCTGCCTTAAACTTTAGCGCTTTAGAGCCTACTGTTGGTGGCGGATTCCACCCAGGTATTGAATTAACTTATAATATGAAAGAGCCGGGATATTTCGTAGAAGCTTTTCGTTTTGCAGATAATATTACAGATGATGAAGGAAATATCATTCAAGCCATTACACCTGGCTCTGTGTCTGGCTATATGTCTATTCCATGGCAAGGTGATTTCTGGTCTTGTAATATTTCGTGGTGGGCAGCTATGAGACCAGACATAGTGGTAACTTTAGATAAAAAATACGATCCTCCAAAATTAAACAAAACACCATGGTTTAGAGGGGTAGCTGTAGGTATCCCACCAAATGCTGATAATATTCCAGATTATGAAGGCGGATATGAGCATATGGTACGTTATTGGTCTCACTTTGGCTTTGTAGTTCCAACAATAGATCCAACTACTGGCCAGCCAGATACAGATTTAGGCATGTTTGTTATGGGAGAAACAGAAAGAGCTGCTTGTTTAGACGATACAGACGCGCCTTGTACACCGGTTAATCCTGCTGAACCTGTTCATTTAGGAATTGCGCAATCTGCAAGGCCTTCTAACCCTAACTTACCGCATACATTTTATACTAAATCGTTTAACATTATAATTCCTGCTGCTAACAGTGCAATACTTAGTAGTAATGTAGATGGAACTGGTAATACTTTTGTAGATGACAAATGCGTAATTTCTATTAATGGAAATCAAGTGTTCTCTCATGATTACAGTAATGGAAATAGTGGTAGAATAACGCCTATTTCTCCACAAGATATTACAGATAGTGTTAAACCATATACAGGAAAGATAGTTACTATTACTATTGAATATATAGATCTATACCAAGGTTCTAACAGCGCATCAGATTTTTGGTTAACCTATAAATAGAAATTAAATAATTAAAAGTAAAAGCTGTATTATAAATTCAAGTAATCTTGATTTGTAAATACAGCTTTTTATTTTTTTGCACTCCAAATAGTCTAAGTTCAAAATTTTTATTGCAAGCTTTGAAGTTAATTAACATAATAATCACTGTTAGACTATTTATAATCATCCTATGTATTTTCTGTCAATTTTTATAACAGCCATAATAATACCAAACAACAAAAACGCTTTATCTTAACATCTATGCACTTTATCGATTATTTAAATAATACAATTCAACACACTCCTTGAAACGCATCATTTATTTTTAGTTTTGTCATCAATTTAAAATAAAAATGAAAAGACTAATTATATTATTGTTATTGTTTTTTTGCGTGTCTAAAATGATTGCTCAAGTAGGTATATGAACTACAAATCCACAAGCTCAATTAGATGTTACAGGTGGTAATGTAAGATTCTCAGATTATGGTTCTGGGACTTATCTTCAAAATGAGGCATATATTCTCGGTGTAGATAACGACGGGGATATTGTAGAAGTAGAGACTAATTCAAGTGGATTACAATATTATACATGGAATACAGCAAATGTAAGCACACCAGATGTATCTAACGTTAAAAACTTAGGAGTTTCAACCAGCTCTGGGTTATGGACAAGTAATCTAGATGATACAGCAAGAGCTTCTTTAGCCCCTGATTCGAATGGATATATTATACGCTTTATAGGTACATTAAAAGTTAACAATACAGGACTTTTTAATTTTAGCGCAACATCTGATGATGGAAGTAGAATTTATATAGATGATGTCCTTGTTCTAGAAAACTGGTTTCAACAATCACCTACAACTCGTACAGGAAATATTTTCTTAGCTAAAGGAGAACATAAAATAGAGTTTTTCTATTATGAAAACTCAGGAGGTGATTTCATGAGTTTTCAATGGGGAGCTAATCCTAATGGGTACACTGTTGGAAGTGTTATAGATTCATCACAGTTTATTATTAAATGATGTAATTATTTTTCTAATATAAAAGGGATTGCTTCTCCATCCCCAAAGCTCAGCTTTGATAAAAGAAAACCTTTAAAAAAATAATTTCAAGTGAACTTGATTATTTTTTTTAAAGGTTTTCTTTTCATTCGTGACCGCGAAGGGATTCGAACCCCCAACCCTCAGAGCCGAAATCTGATATTCTATCCAGTTGAACTACGCAGCCATAAATTCCTGCATAGGCAGGAATCTCTCAATAAAGAGTTATATTATTTTTAAATGCTAAGCTAATTTAGCTTTTACAATGGTAGATATGGTTTTACCATCTGCTTTACCAGCTAACTGTCCATTAACTATACCCATAACTTTCCCCATATCTTTCATACCTTCTGCTCCTATTTTTGCTATAGTTTCTTCTACCACTTTTGTAATCTCTTCCTCGCTCATAGCTTCTGGTAAAAACTGTGCAATAACCTCAGCTTCTGCCAATTCTGGCTTTGCTAAGTCTTCACGTCCTTGCTCTAAAAATACTGCAGCACTATCTTTACGTTGTTTTACTTGTTTTTGAAGAATTTTAAGCTCTTGTGCTTCTGTTAATTCTTCTTGTGCTCCACTTTCTGTTTTTGCTAATAATATAGCAGATTTAACAGCTCTTAAAGCTGTTAATGCTGTTTGATCTTTTGCTTTCATTGCTGCTTTTAACGCAGTCATTAGATCTTGTTGTAAACCCATTTTAAATAATTTAGACTACGAAGATAAAGAAAAACCCGAAAAGCTTATATAGGCTTTTCGGGTTCATTTTATTTAATTTGTTGTTCTTTTATAAATTCGTTCTTGATACAATTTCTCATACCATAGAAGTTAAATTAAACTAACATTAAAACAACTCTTAATCTACGTTATCGTGCAAAAAAGAATTATTGTTACGTAATTGTATTTCGTCATTATCATCTACTCCTAAACTTGTTCTAGAGGCATTAATTTCTGAAGAGTGTTGTGCTTCTTCTAAATTTAACCCTTGTCTTTTATAAGCAGGAATCTTTTCAATATCATCTATTTTAGAGTTATTGAATTTATGATTAAACGTTTTCATTTTCTTTCTACGTGTATCTGCTCTTTCCTTTAAAATATCAGATATAGAACTATTCATAGGATCTAAATCGCCATTTGTAGTCGAAACTTCTTTTTCTTCTAAGACATCTTCTTCAACCACTTTCTTTTCAAAAACAACATCTATTTCTTCTATTACTTTCGGTTCTTCTACAACGGCTTCTTTTTTAGAATTCATTGCAGAGTCTACTTCTACATAATCATCTAATTCTAAAGTGTGACGTATTTCTCCTGTTTCAGAAATTTCAGCAACTGGTTTTACTTCTTCGGCATCTTTAACTTCTATATTTTTAATCTCGCTTGTTAAATCATGAACAATAGTTTCTTCTACTACTTCTTCTACCGAAGGTTCACTTAAAGGCATATCGAACGTTAACGTTATTTGCTGCTCGTTTTCTTCTTCTATTTCAGAAGGTTTTACTGCTTCTACCTGTGGTGCTGTAGATGTAATTACAAAATCGTCTTCGTCTGTAAAATTAGCAACAACTTCTTCATATACTACATCTATATTTTTAATAACTTCTGATGTAGGTATTATCCCCAACTCTTCAAAAGTTACAGCTTTTTGCTTATTTACTTGATCCATTTCAAACTTACTAAGCGCATCTTCTGGCTGTGCCTCTACGTCTAAAGTATGTTTTACTATTGGTGGCGCCACTTTTTTAGGCTGTTGCTCCTCTTTAGGTTCTGGCGGCGTTAATACAGCTTCCTTGGTTGTACTTAAGTTTTGCGCTATAGTTTGCTCATCTTCTAATGCATGAATTACTTTTTTAGTTTCTGTATTAGAGATTTCATCTTGTTGTTCTATATTAAACCCTGTTGCAATTATAGTTACGGCGATAGATTCTTCTAAAGATTCGTCTTCTCCAACCCCCATTATTATGTTTGCTCCATGGCCTGCTTCGTTTTGTATATGGTCGTTGATTTCTCCTATTTCATCAATAGTAATTTCTTGCGATCCAGACACTATAAGTAATAGTACATTTTTAGCTCCTGTAATTTTATTATCGTTTAATAAAGGGGAGTCTAATGCTTTAGTAATGGCTTCGTGTGCACGATTTTGACCTGCTGCTGTAGACGACCCCATAATGGCTGTTCCACTATTGCTTAATACTGTTTTAGCATCACGTAAATCTATATTTTGTGTATAGTGGTGTGTTATTACTTCTGCTATACCTCTAGATGCCGTAGATAATACTTCGTCTGCTTTAGAGAACCCTGCTTTAAATCCTAAATTACCATATACTTCTCGTAATTTATTGTTGTTTATTACTATTAGCGAATCTACTTCTGCTCTTAGTTTTTCTATTCCTTTTTGGGCTTGTTCGTTACGCATTTTTCCTTCAAACTGAAACGGCATTGTTACAATACCTACAGTAAGAATTTCCAATTCTCTTGCCATTTTAGCTATAATAGGCGCTGCTCCTGTTCCGGTTCCGCCACCCATTCCTGCTGTAATAAACACCATTTTGGTATTGGCTCCCAGCATATTTTTTATTTCTTCGTAACTCTCTACTGCCGACTGCTCGCCTACATCTGGGTTTGCTCCTGCCCCTAATCCTTCGGTTAAGTTAACTCCTAACTGAATTTTATTTGGCACCCCACTATTTTGTAGTGCTTGCGCATCTGTGTTACAGATTACGAAGTCTACTCCTTTTATGCCTTGTTGAAACATGTGGTTAATAGCGTTACTACCACCGCCTCCAACACCAATAACTTTAATGACATTTGACTGGTTCTTTGGTAAATCAAATGAAATGCTTTCGAATTCTTTGTTGCTCATAAATTCTTCTTTACTGGATCTATTCTTTTTTTATTCTTTATTATAATTTCTATTCCGCGTTATCTAAAAAATCTTTAACGCGTTCTGTTAAGGCATCTAAAAATGATCGTTTTTGTTTTTTAGGCGCTTCAACTACTGGTTCGTCTTCTATGTGGTCTTCTATTACTTCTGGTTCGTTTTCTACTGGAGCTTCTTCTACAATTGTTTCTGCTTTTTGACGCTCTTGTCGTTTTAAACCATCCATAACTAAACCTACTGCTGTTGCAAATAACGGACTTGTTATTGTATCATCGCTATTGCCTGCTAAGTGTTCGTTTGGATACCCAATACGTGTATCCATACCTGTTATGTATTCTACTAATTGCTTTAGGTGTTTTAACTGGCTTCCGCCTCCTGTTAATACAATTCCTGCTATTAATTTCTTTTTTTGTTCTTCGTGTCCGTAGTTTTTAATTTCTACATATACTTGCTCTATAATCTCCACAACTCTTGCATGGATAATTTTAGATAAATTTTTAAGCGTTATCTCTTTTGGGTCACGCCCTCTTAGGCCTGGTATTGAGACTATTTCGTTGTCTTTATTTTCTCCTGGCCATGCAGAACCAAACTTAATTTTTAGTAGTTCAGCTTGCTTTTCTATAATAGAACAACCTTCTTTTATATCTTCTGTAATAACGTTTCCTCCAAAAGGGATTACTGCCGTATGGCGAATAATACCGTCTCTAAAAATGGCTAAATCTGTTGTTCCTCCTCCTATATCTATTAAAGCAACTCCTGCTTCTTTTTCTTCTTGACTTAATACTGCATTTGCAGATGCTAAAGGCTCTAGTGTAATACCTTCTAAATCTAACCCTGCACTTTTTACACAACGTCCAATGTTTCTAATTGACGATACTTGCCCAACAACAACATGAAAGTTTGCTTCTAAACGTCCGCCATACATCCCTATTGGTTCTTTTATTTCTCCTTGTCCGTCTATTTTATATTCTTGTGGCAAGACATGAATAATTTCTTCTCCTGGTAGCATTACTAATTTATGCACCTGGTTTATTAAACGTTCTATATCATCATCATCTATAACGGTTTCAGAGTTTGGCCTTGTTATATAATCACTATGCTGTAAACTACGTATATGTTGCCCAGCGATACCTACGGTTACGGCTTCTATTTTTGTTGCTGCTGCAGCTTCAGCTTCTTGAATGGCTAATTGAATAGATTGTATAGTTTGTGTAATATTATTTACTACACCACGATGCACACCTAAGCTTTTAGACTTACCTATGCCTAAAATCTCGACTTTATTATATTCATTTTTACGACCAATCATAGCCACAATTTTTGTGGTTCCTATGTCTAATCCAACTGCTATATTATGCTCCATAACTTATACTTTGGTACATACAACTTGGTTTTCAAATTGCAAATTTACTTTGCTATACTTGTTTAGCATTTTATCTTTAATTGCTTTTTGATAAAATGCTTTTAGGTTATTAATTTTTTTGTCTAAATGTTTAAGCTGCCCCAATTGTACCTTAAATTTACATTGACGCAATTTTAAATAAATAGAATTATTTGCATTCTGATGAATCTCGACAACGTTTGTTTTCAAGAATTTATCATTATATATTTTATTAGCAATTGTAAATACATTTGCTAATTCTTTTTTATTTATTTCGCCAGTAACTAATGGCACACGTTCTGTATAATTTTTAGACAACGGCATAAAACCTCCTTGACTATCAATATAATACGACTGAGCACTACTTACTCTTGCTATAGGTCTCTTTTGTTTAATTCTTGCTGAAAATGCACCATTTACTCCTACAAACACTTCAGCAGATTCTATCATTGGGTTAGCGTTTAGGGACGCCTCTAGAATATTCAAATCTAAAGTTTCTTTGCGCACACTCGTAGCACTTGTTTGATTTTGTATTAACAATTTACTAACAGCCTCATGCGTAATAAAAAGATTTTGTTCTCCTAAAAATTCTATGACTGGTTTAGAGACTTTTCTACTGTTATTTTTTACTGTTGCAAATGCATATAAAAACACCGTTACAACACATAACCCAATCATTTTTATGTGGTTCCAGTTAACTTTCATTTAACAATGCTTTTTTAATTTGTTTTACTTCTGCTCCTATATCTCCTGCTCCAATAGTTAATATTATTCTTGCTTTACTGTCTTTTATTTTGGTTACAATTTCTGACTTTTCTATAAGCTCTTTTTTAGGGTTATTAATTTGTTGTAATAACCAATGAGATGTTACACCTTCTATTGGCAACTCTCTTGCTGGATAAATATCTAACAACAAAACTTCATCAAATTGCGATAAGCTTTTTGCAAAGCCACTGGCAAAATCTCTTGTTCTAGAGAATAAATGTGGCTGAAATATTGCCAACACTTCATCTTCTGGATACATTTCTCTAACTGCTTGGTGTACTGCATTAATTTCTTCTGGATGATGTGCATAATCATCTATGTACACTAAAGCATCACTTTTAATTTGATAGGTAAATCTACGCTTAACACCTTTATAAGTTGCTAAAGCCTCAACAAGCTGTTGGTGGGGCACACCGTATTCTACAGCCATCGCTAAGGCTATTAATGCATTCGACAAATTGTGTCTACCTGGTAGGTTAAATTGCACTTGTTTTAGTACTTTTTTTGGTGTTTTCACATCAAATATATAAGTACCGTTTTGTATTGTTATATTTTGAACTGAATAATCAGAATTATCTTCTATACCGTATGTTATACCGTCTATTGGCAATCCGTTTCTAACAAATAATTTACCATTCGGCTTTAACTTTTTCGAAAAATCCTCGAATGTTTTAGTTAACGTTGATGCGTCTCCATATATATCTAAATGATCTGCATCCATAGATGTTATGCATGCTAAATCTGGAGACAGTGTTAAAAACGAACGATCAAACTCGTCTGCTTCTACAACACTAACTTCTGCACCATTTTGTATTAAATTAGAGTTATAATTTTCACTTATCCCACCCAAAAATGCGGTTAAAGGAACTTTACATTCGTACAATAAGTGTCCTAAAATACTTGTGGTCGTGGTTTTACCATGTGTTCCTGCTACTGCCAAACAGAATGTGTTTTTAGTAATTGCTCCTAAAATTTCTGAACGTTTTAATACTGTATAGCCATTGTTTCTAAAATAGGCTAGCTCCTTGTGGTCTTTAGGTATCGCAGGCGTATAGACAACTAACGTGGTTTCTGGATTTAAAAAACGCATTCCTACGTTTGCTATAGAATCTTTATAATGAACTGCAATATCCAAATCTTCTAATGCGTCTGTTATCTCCGTTTGCGTTTTATCGTAACCAGCCACATTCTTGTCATTAGCTTTAAAGTAGCGTGCAATAGCGCTCATACCTATACCTCCAATGCCTACAAAATAGATGTTATGTATATTATTTAAGTTCATATTATTTTCTGCAAAGGCAGAACTCTTTTTATTATTTACTCGTTTATATAAAGTTCGTGTGTTCTAGTAAAATTTATATTTCAAAATAATTCTCGATACAATTTTCGTTCCTTAAAATCACTCGAACTGACGTTAATTTTTATTTTCAAAAGGGTCTTTAACTGTACTCAGACTAATATTTTAGTTTTTTTCAATTTTATATTCAATTTCAATTTTAACTTCTATTATTTCTTATTCAGAAGTTTTTCAACCTCGTCTGCTATTTCTTTTGTTGCATTTATTAATGCTAGTTTTTTAATGTTTTCTCCAAGTTGTTCTTGTCGTTCTGTAGAGGCTATTAATTGCGAAAACTTATTTTTAAAATCAACTTCTAAGTCTTCTTGAGCAATTAATATTGCCGCATCCTTCTCTACAACTGCTTTTGCATTTTTTGTTTGATGGTCTTCTGCCACATAAGGAGATGGCACAAAAACAACTGGCTTACCTACAATACACAATTCTGAAACCGAACCTGCTCCTGCTCTAGATATAATAAAATCTGCCGCTGCATAAGCACAATTCATTTTATTAATAAAGGCATGTACTTGTACGTGTTTGGTATTATTATATATTTTATACTGTTCGTAATACAGTTTTCCGCATTGCCAGATAATTTGCAGGTTTTGCATTTGCAAAAAATCTAATTCTCTTTCCAATAACTCATTTATAGCTTTAGCTCCTAAACTCCCTCCTAATACTAAAAGCGTTTGTTTGCCTTCAACCAAATTGAATTCTGATATAGCTTCTTCCTTAGAGCTATTTATGCTTAACAAATCTTGCCTTACTGGGTTTCCTGTTTTTATAATTTTATCTTTAGGAAAAAAGCGCTCTAGACCATCGTAAGCTACACAGATTTTCTTTGCTTTTTTAGCTAATAATTTATTAGTAATTCCTGGATACGAGTTTTGTTCTTGTATTAGTGTTGGTATTCCTTTTGATGCTGCCACTTGTAATAATGGCCCACTTGCAAAACCTCCTGTTCCTATAACGACATCTGGCTTAAACTCATTAACTATTTTTCGAGCATTCCATAGGCTATTTATAAGCTTAAATGGAAACATTAAATTATCTGCTGTTAACTTTCTTTGTATCCCCGTTATCCATAGCCCTTTTATACTGTAACCTGCTTGTGGCACTTTTTCCATCTCCATTCTGTCTTTGGCTCCTACAAATAAAAAGGATGCGTCTGGAAAACGTAATTTTAATTCGTTAGCTATTGCTATTGCAGGATAGATATGCCCTCCTGTTCCTCCTCCAGAGAGTATGATTTTATATGTTTTCTCTTTTTTACTCACTTTTATACAGTTTCCGATAAAACTTCTAACGGATTTATTTCTTCCTCTTCTTCTTTATGTTCTTGTTCTTTTATTTCTTCTCGTTTAGAGCTCACACTTAGTATTATTCCTATAGCTAAACAGGTCATCCAAATAGAGGTTCCTCCACTACTTATTAATGGCAGTGTTTGTCCTGTAACAGGAAATAACTCTACAGCTACCGCCATATTTATCATGGCTTGAAACACTATGGGTAGACCGACACCTAATACTAACAGTTTACCAAACATAGTGTCTGATTTTTGAGAGACAATAACTATACGAAATAACAACCACATGTATAATACCATTAATAGCAATCCTCCAAGAAGTCCATATTCTTCAACAATTATGGCAAAAATAAAATCTGAAGATGATTGCGGTAAAAAGTTTTTTTGTGTGCTTTTCCCTGGGCCAACTCCTGTTAATTGTCCAGAGGCTATTGCTATTTTAGCTTTTTCTATCTGATAATCTGCTTCGGTGTCTTCTCCATTAGCAAAATTTTCAATTCTACTTATCCATGTATCTACTCTATTTGGCATTGCATCTGGAAATGCTTTTGCTACTAAAATAAATAGAATTAACCCTAAAATTCCAGAACCAATTATAACTCCTAAATACCGAATAGGATAACCGCCTAAAAACACCAACAATACTACCATTAAAAAGATAATTGCTGTAGTTGAAAAATTAGAAGGTAAAATTAATGCTAGTATAATAAAAACTGGTGCCCAAAGCGGTAAAAGCGATTCTTTAAACGTAATTTTTTTATCTTTTATTTTAGACATATATCTTGCCACATACACCATTAACACTACCGCTGCTAATGTAGACGTTTGGAAAGACATCCCTACTATTGGAATCCTAATCCAACGACTAGCATTTGCTCCTGCAATTGTTGTTCCTTGCATTATTGTTAACACCAACAGCACAAATACTATTGGTATCATAATCATAGACAAGCCTCTAAAATAACGATAGGGCACTTTATGTACTCCATACATAATAGTAAAGCCTAAAAATAAGTGCATAAAGTGCTTTACAAAAAACGAAAAGGTATTAGTGTTGTTTCCTACATACGCCAAATTACTTGCAGCACTATAAACAGGCAAAAATGAGAATATTGCTAGCAATGCTGCAATAGCCCATATTAACCTATCTCCTTTTATATTTTTAAATAATTGTTGCATTATTAATCACTCTTTAGAGTGTTATTTTTCTACTATTTTATTTTTTATGTTCCCTTGTGGATTCCTGCTTTCGCAGGAATAACAATTGTTTCACTTTAACTTCATCAATCGTAAATCTTAAATCTACAATCGTAATTCGTTACAGGTTTCTTACTGCATCTTTAAATTGTCGTCCTCTGTCTTCGTAATTCTCGAACAAATCGAAGCTTGCGCATGCTGGTGATAATAATACATTGTCTCCTGCTTCTGCTATTTTATATGCAATTTTTACTGCTTCTTTCATAAATTGTGTTTCAACAATAACATCTACCATACCTCCAAAGTTTTCTATAAGCTTTTCATTGTCTATGCCCAAACAAATGATAGCTTTTACTTTTTCGTTTACAAAAGAGAATAGCTCTGTATAATCGTTTCCTTTATCTGTTCCCCCAACAATCCAAACGGTTGGTGCCTCCATACTTTCTAAAGCATAGTATGTTGCATTAACGTTAGTTGCTTTAGAATCGTTTATGTATTGTACTTTATTTATTTTAAGCACTTGTTCTAAACGGTGTTCTACACCATGAAAGTTTTCTAAGCTTTCACGTATAGTTTGCTTTCTTATTTTTAATAAATGCGATACTGTTGATGCAGCCATTGCATTTTTAATATTGTGCTTTCCTTCTAAAGCTAAGTTTTTTGTTGGCATAATTATAGTGTTGTTATTTATTGTTGTTATTATATTTTCGTCTTTTAAATACGCTCCGTTTTCTACTGTTTTTGTTAATGAGAATGGTAATAATGTCGACTGAACAGCATTATTCTCTAACCAATTAACAATAACTTCATCATCTGCATCGTATATTAAATAGTCTTCTTTTGTTTGATTTAATGCTATTCTAAATTTAGAATTGATGTAATTTTCAAACTTATACTCGTAGCGATCTAAATGATCTGGTGTTATATTTGTTAATACGGCAATATTTGGTTTAAAATCTACTATTCCATCTAATTGAAAGCTGCTAATTTCTAATACATAATTTTCAAAATCTTTTTCTAAAACTTGTTTAGCAAAACTATCTCCTATGTTCCCAGCTAATCCTACATTTAATTCTTGTTTTAAGACATGATGTGTTAACGATGCTGTTGTTGTTTTACCATTACTTCCTGTTATTCCAACTATGGTTGCATTGGTATATTTTGAAGCAAATTCTATTTCAGAAATAACTGGAACTCCTTTTTCTACTAGCTTTTTTACTAAAGCAACTTTATCTGGTATTCCAGGGCTTTTCATTACAACATCTGCATTTAGAATTTTAGCTTCTGTATGCTTCTCTTCTTCCCATTCAATGATATTATTTATAAGAACGTTTTTGTACTTTTCTTTTATTTTTCCTTTATCTGAAACAAACACATCATAGCCTTTGGCCTGACCTAAAAGCGCAGTACCTACTCCGCTTTCTCCTCCTCCTAATATGACTAGTTTAGATTTACGATTCATGGATTTACGATTTACGATTGCGTAACGTTTTAATGGACGCTACTACTATTGATAATAATTCGTTTCCTTCAACATATAATCTTTTAATTTCGCCATGTTCTTTATTACTCACTTCTTTCATTCTTGAATCGTATATCGTAATTCTGTTTATCTTAATTTCAAGGTTACTATTGAAAGTATTGCCAGAAATATACCGACAATCCAAAATCGTGTTACTATTTTACTTTCATGGTATCCTGATTTTTGATAATGATGATGCAATGGCGACATTTTAAAAATACGCCGTCCTTCTCCATATTTTTTTCTAGTGTATTTAAACCAGCTGACTTGCATGATTACCGACAAGGATTCTGCAAAGAAAATTCCGCATAGTAATGGTATTAGCAACTCTTTTCTAACTGCTATGGCTATTACTGCTATAATTCCTCCTATGGTTAAACTTCCTGTATCTCCCATAAATACTTGTGCTGGATAGGTGTTATACCACAAAAACCCAATAAGTGCACCAATAAACGCGGCTATAAAGACTACTAATTCTCCAAGCCGGGGAATAAACATGACGTTGAGATAATCTGAAAACACAATATTGCCTGAAATAAAGGCAAAGGCTGCCAATACAAATACTATTATTGCCGAACTTCCTGCGGCCAATCCATCTATTCCATCTGTTAAATTAGCTCCATTTGAGACTGCTGTAATTATAAAAATAACTATTGGAATAAATAATATCCATGCATATTTTGCGTAATCATCGCCTAACCACGTTACTAAATTTAAGTAATCGAATTCGTTATCTTTTACAAAAGGAATAGTTGTTTTAAGGGACTGCTCTTCTGGGTAGAATTCTCGCTTTGAGTTTTGCGTTATTAACTCTGTTTCATATACTGGATTAACTTTTTCTTGCCTTATTGTTACACCTGGATGGAAATACATAATTGCCCCTACAAATATTCCTAATCCTACTTGGCCTAATACTTTAAATTTACCACTTAATCCTGCTTTATCTTTTTTAAATACTTTTATATAATCGTCTGTAAAGCCAACTAAACCCATCCATATTGTGGTTACAATTAGCATAATAACATAGATATTATCTAATTTTGCAAGTAATAACACCGGTATTAGGGTAGAAAAAATAATTATTAAACCTCCCATTGTAGGTGTTCCTGCTTTTTCTACTTGCCCTTCTAAACCTAAGTCTCTAACAGATTCTCCTACTTGCTTTTTTTGCAATAGTCTTATTATTTTTTTACCAAATATTGTAGAAAACAGTAACGACAGAATGATAGCTAAAGCGGCTCTAAATGTGATAAATTGAAACACACTTGCTCCTGTTAACTGGTATTGTTTTTCTAAATATTCGAATAAGTAGTATAACATATTATTATTTTTCTAGTTGGTTTAAAAGTGTTTCTACTGTTTTGTAATCATCAAAATCGAAACGCTCTCCTTTTATTTCTTGGTAGGTTTCATGTCCTTTTCCTGCTATTAAAATAATATCTCCTGACTGTGCCATTTGACATGCTGTTTTAATAGCTTGTTTTCTATCGGTTATAGACAGTACTTTTTTAAAGTGCTGTGGCTCTACTCCTTTTTCTATGTCTTCTATTATAGTTTCTGGCTGTTCGCTTCTTGGATTATCGCTTGTAAAGATTACCTTAGTACTTAAAACCGATGCTATATGTCCCATTTTAGGGCGCTTGGTTGCATCTCTATCTCCTCCACAACCTACAACTGTAATTAACTCTTCGTTTTTAGTACGAATACTATTTATAGTTTCTAGCACATTTTTAAGTGCATCTGGTGTGTGTGCATAATCTACTATTGCTGTTATTTTTTGTTTAGAGATTAGGTATTGAAAACGTCCGCTTACACTTTCTAATTCACTTATTAACCTTAAAATTTCCTGCTTTTCAAGTCCAAGCAATTCGGCAGTAGCAAAAATAGCTAGTACATTATAGGCATTAAAGTTCCCTATTAGTCTTGTCCAGACCTCACTATCATTCAGCTTTAACAGTAAGCCTCCAAATTGGTTTTCTAAAATCTGTGCTTTATAATCTGCATAGCTTTTAAGTGCATATTTATATTGTTTTGCTTTTGTGTTTTGAAGCATGATTGCTCCATTTTTATCATCAGCATTGGTTAATGCAAAGGCGTTTTTACTTAAGTTATCGAAAAATGATTTTTTAACGTCTCTGTATTCTGCAAATGTGTCGTGATAGTCTAAATGGTCATGTGTTAGGTTTGTAAAAATCCCTCCTTCAAAATGCAAACCTTCGGTTCTTTTTTGATGAATTCCATGAGAACTTACTTCCATAAAACAAAACTCAACACCTTTATCGTTCATTTCTTTTAAATAACGATTTATGGTTAATGAGTCTGGAGTGGTATGGGTTGCTTTATAATCTATATCATCAACTTTTATAACCACAGTAGACAACAAACCAACTTTATACCCTGCATTTTTAAATAATTGGTATAATAGTGTTGCTATTGTTGTTTTACCGTTGGTTCCTGTAACGCCTACTAATTTTAGGTTTTCTGAAGGATTCCCATAATAGTTAGATGCCATTACGGCTAATGCTACACTCGAGTTTTCTACTTCTAAATAGGTAACTCCTTGTTCTTTTGTTTCTGGTAATTTCTCGCAAACGACAACGGCTGCTCCTTGTGTTATAGCTTTTTCTATATATTGATGTCCATCTGTAGTACTTCCTTTAATAGCAACAAACACATCATTCTTTTCTATCGCTCTAGAATTAAACTGAATAGCATTTACATGCACATTAGTACTTCCTACTACAGCATTAATACTTACTTTATATAATATGTCTTTTAAAGAATTCACGATACTTCTAAAACAATGGTTTGGTTTTTCTTTACTTTTTGTCCTTTAGGAATAGATTGCGTTTTTACTGTTCCAGTCCCTTTTGTTTTCACTTTTAGTCCCATATTTTCACATAATGCAACCGCATCCATTAATGGCAATCCTGTTACGCTAGGCATAATGGTTAAATAGGTATTGGATACATCGTAATAGTTTTGGTATTCTTTTTCTACTGAAGTGTTTTGCACTTCTAAAGATTCTACTTCATCTATTATTGGTGTATCTGTAAATATTTTTTGTGCTATTTTTTTAAATACTGGACCTGACACATCTGCTCCATATATTCCTTTTTTAGCACTTGGTTTATGAATAACTACAATGCAGGAATACTTGGGGCTTTCTACTGGAAAGTATCCAGCGAAAGAAGAAATGTATTTTTTATTTTTATTCCATTCTTCAAAATTGCTGTAATCGGTTCTAGCAGTTCCTGTTTTTCCTGCCATAGAGAAATATTTAGAATACAACTTTCTTCCTGTTCCTTTTATTACAACATTTTCAAGCATTTTCTGCGCTGCTTTTATCGTTTCTTTAGAACATATTTGAGGGTTTATCACTTCTTTTTCAAACGTTTCTATTTCTTTATCTAAATCTTTTACCTGCTTAATAAAATGCGGTTTCACCATTTCTCCATCGTTAGCTACTGCATTGTAAAATGTTAAGGTTTGCAATGGTGTCATTTTTAAATTATACCCATACGCCATAGATGGCAATGCATTTTTACTCCAGTTATCATCTCCTGGTCTTGGTATATTTGGTTTTCCTTCTCCTACTATAGGTAAATCCAGCACTTCGTTAAGCCCCCAAGAGTCTAGCCTTTTAATAAACTTCAAAGGCTTCTTAGAATAGTGTTCGTCTACTATAGTAGCCAAACCTATGTTTGAAGATAACTCGAATGTTCTTGCCGCTGAAACCTTTCCATGCCCTCGCGTATCTGTTATTGTTCTCCCATAGAATCGTTTAGCTCCATTTCCTGTGTTTATTACGGTAGCGGTATCTATTACTTTATCTTCTAACGCCGCCATAATTGCCATGAGTTTAAAGGTAGATCCTGGCTCGTGAGATTCTCCTACGGCATAGTTTAGTTTTTCGTAATAGTTTCCTTTAGAGGTTCTTCCTAAGTTAGAGATTGCTCTTATTTCTCCTGTTTTTACCTCCATTACTACTACAGAACCGTGTTCTGCTTCATAAATTTCCAGCTGTTCTAATAAGGCATGATGTGCTATATCTTGTATGTTTACATCTATGGTTGTATATACATCGTACCCATCTAGAGGTTCTATTTCGTTTGCATCTCTAATAGGCTTCCATTGTCCTTTTCCTATTTTTTGTTTTAATCTACTTCCATTTTTCCCTCGTAAATATTTTAACCCAAAGGCTCCATCTATTCCTGGTCGTGTTACATTGCCGTTATCATCTATACGCTCGTAACCTATGGTTCGTTGAGCAATACCTCCCATAGGGTGTTCTCTTTTGGTATTTTGCTCTACTATTAGTCCTCCTTTATATGCCCCAAGGTTTAACATTGGAAAGTTACGTATGCGTATATAGTCTGAGTAGCCAATGTCTCTGGCTAACAGGTAATATCTATTTTTATTTGCTCTCGCCTTTCTAAGTGCTTTCTGGTAATAGCTAGATTTTTTGCCTTTGTATTTTGCTAAAGAATCGCTTAGTGGTTTTATATATTTCTCGAATGTTTTTTGAGATGGCGTTAATGCGTCTATACGTATATCGTATTTTGGTATTGATGTTGCCAATAAATTACCATTTATAGAGTATACATTTCCTCTATTTGCAGGTATATCTACTCTATCTACAGTTCTTTTTTCTGCTAATTCTCTGTATTTATCTCCGTTTATATACTGAATACTTAAGAGTTTAAAAACCACAGCCAGCCCGAAGATGAACATACATCCTGCTACAAAATACAATCGGTTTAATATGTTCGTTTCGTTTGTTGCCACGATAGAACTTAATTTTGTTGTGGTTTAACTTTTATTTTTTGAGGTGGCACCTCTGAGGTTTTCAAACCTCTTTCTTTCATTTTTTGTGTAACTACGGATTGCTTTTTCATTTCCATTAGCTTCCCTCTCCCATCTATAAAGGCCGATCGTAGTTCTTTTGCTTGATTTCCTAGCCGCGCTATTTCGTGTACTTTTTTATCTGCACTGTGCGAGCTTGCAATCATTACTATAGCTAACACAGAAATAAAGAGTATCATTCTCCAGTTCTTAAAGGAGTCGTCGCTTACTAAAAACGTTCCTCGTAATATGCTATATATATTCTTTTTCATCTCTTACTCCTGCGAAGGCAGGAATCTCTTTTTTAATCTACTTTAATTCTTTAACTCGTTCTAAAACTTCTCGATACGATTTGCTTATTCCTTACAAAATCACTCGAAGTGATATTCCCTTTTAAAGCTTATTGTAAGTAGTGCAAAATATATTCTATGCTTTTTGGGCTATTCGTAGTTTTGCACTTCTTGCTCTATTATTTTCTTCTATTTCTTTTTGACTTGGTATTATTAATTTGCCCACTTTTTTAAGCGGCACTTCAAAATTCCCAAATACATCTCTTTCTGGCTCTCCTTCAAACATTCCATTTCTTATGTATCGTTTCACTAGCCTATCTTCTAACGAATGGTAACTTATAAAACTCAAACGCCCTTCTGGCTTTAATAGTTCTGGTGTTTGTTCTAAAAATTCTTTTAACACTTCTATTTCCTGATTTACTTCTATACGAATGGCTTGATAGATTTGTGCTAGTATTTTATTTTCATGTTTTGGCGACAAGAACTTTTTTAATATTGTTTTTAATTGTTCGCTTGTTATTATTGGTTCTTGTTGTCTTGCTGTAATTATTAAACGCGCCATTGCTGGTGCCGCTCTTAGTTCTCCATATTGCAACAATACTTGTTTTATTTGCTCTTCTTCATATTCATTTATTACATGATAGGCCGACAATTCATTGTTTTGATTCATTCGCATATCTAAATCTGCTTCAAATCGTGTAGAGAATCCGCGTTCGGCTACATCAAATTGATGTGAAGACACTCCAAAATCTGCCAAAATCCCATCGACTTGCCTAGTTCCATGAAATCTTAAAAATCGCTTGATATATCTAAAATTTTCATGTATTAATGTAAAACGCTCATCGTCAATTGTGTTTTCTAATGCATCTGCGTCTTGATCGAATGCAAATAGTTTTCCTTTTGGTCCAAGTCGTTTTAATATTTCTCTACTATGTCCACCACCTCCAAAAGTAACATCTACATAGACCCCATCTTCTTTTATATTTAAACCATCTACGGTTTCTTTTAATAATACTGGGTTATGATATTCCATCTTCTTCATCGTCTTGTCCCATAACTTCTTCTGCCAAGTCAGCAAAATCGACTGCAGCATCATCTATGGCTTGTTCATAATTATCTTTGTCCCATATTTCAACAATGTTAATTGCTGAGGATACTACAATGTTTTTAGAAATATTTGCAAACACTACTAAATCTTTTGGTATTAACAGTCTTCCGTTACTATCCACCTCAACCATTTTTACTCCTGCTGTAAAGCGACGTATAAAGTCGTTATTCTTTTTCTTGAAACGATTTAGCTTGTTCATTTTCTGCATTAATTGCTCCCATTCTTCCATAGGATACAATTCTAAACATTGTTGAAAAACCGCTCTTTTAAGTACGAAACCATTTTGAAGCACAGGAGCAAGCTGTTTTTTAAGCGCAGCAGGTAGCATTAGCCTTCCTTTGGCATCCGCTTTACATTCGTATGTTCCTATTAATGAGTTCAAAACGTTTTAACTTGGAGTCAGTCTTTTAAGATTCAAATATATTGAAAATTTTACCACATTTTACCACATTTTACCACTTTGTTAATAACTATTCTTTATTTCACTTTATTTGTTTCAAAACACAACACTCCAAAACCCCTTTAAACACTATGTATCAAGCGTTTAATTACACAAACAGAAAGCTTTACATTAAATTTCTCCTTTTCTATTTTATTTGGATGAATTAACTCTGTAGAGATTATGTTATTTTTTTGATTGAAATACCTATATTTGCTTTCAACGAATCGACTAACGTTTAATGACGCATACTTTAAAAAAAGAAGGAAAATTTAACTATATTGAAGTTGGAGAAGGCACGCCAATTATAGTGCTTCATGGACTTATGGGAGGGTTAAGTAACTTTGATAGTGTCACTTCTCACTTTAGTGAAAATGGATACAAAGTCATTATTCCCGAACTTCCTGTTTACACCATGTCTCTTATTAAGACAAATGTAAAAGCATTTGCAAAATACCTTAATGAATTTATTGAATTTAAAGGGTTAAAGGATGTTATTTTACTTGGCAACTCTCTAGGTGGCCACATAGGATTATACCATACAAAATTACACCCAAAAACGGTAAAAGCACTGGTTATTACGGGTAGCTCTGGTTTGTATGAAAGTGCTATGGGTGGTGGTTATACAAAGAGAAGGGATTATGAGGTTATTAAAAAGAAAGCTCAAGAGGTTTTTTACGATCCTGATGTAGCTACTAAAGAAGTCGTAGATGAAGTTTACGAAACTGTTAACGACAGAAATAAACTTATTAAAACACTAGCTATTGCTAAAAGTGCCATAAGACATAATATGGCAACAGATTTACCAAATATGCATACTCCTGTGTGTATTATTTGGGGTAAAAATGATATTGTTACACCTCCTGAAGTTGCAGAAGAGTTTAACACTTTACTTCCAGATTCTGATTTGTTTTGGATAGACAAATGTGGTCACGCTGCTATGATGGAACATCCTGAAACTTTTAATACTATTTTGTTTAATTGGTTGCAAAAAAGAGGATTTTAGGTTAATACACTTGAAAAAAGGTTTCAGCACCCCCAACCAAACAGCAATAAATTTATTACTTTTACGACTTTAAATATTAGAAGTTAAATATATAGATTCTCACCTTTGTGAGAATGGCAAACTTTTCTGCTTTCGCTGTAACCAACTAAAGATTCCCACTTACGCGGGAAATAAATATGAAAATAAAATCTGCTGAATTTGTAATGAGTAATTCCGATGTGGCAAAATGCCCAAAAGGAATGATACCTGAATATGCTTTTATAGGACGAAGTAATGTAGGAAAGTCTTCGCTCATAAATATGTTAACCAGCAGAAAAAGCTTAGCTAAAACTTCTGGTCGTCCGGGTAAAACCCAGCTTATTAACCACTTTATTATTAATAAAGAATGGTTTTTGGTAGATTTACCAGGGTACGGTTATGCTCGTGTTTCTAAAACTACTAAAAAGGTTTTTCAGAAGTTTATTACACAATATTTTGAACAGCGACAGCAATTGGTTTCTGCTTTTGTTTTGGTAGATATTCGCCATAAACCACAGCCTATAGATTTAGAGTTTATGCAGTATTTAGGTGAAGGTGGTATTCCGTTCTCTATTATTTTTACTAAAGCCGATAAGCTAAAGCCAAAAGCTATAGAAAATCATGTTGAGGCTTACAAAGCTATTCTTTTAGAGACTTGGGAAGCTATGCCTAATTATTTTATTACGTCTAGTTCTAAAAATATTGGCAAGGATGATGTTTTAGGATATATTGATGGGTTGAATGAGAATATGAACCATGATTAATAATTCTGAAAAGGAAAACACTCCTTTTGATTATACAGAAAATAAAATTTGGGTTTATTTTGAAGTAGCAGACAAAAACAGTTTTAAAAATTATATAAGTACACTACAGTTTGTTACACCCGCTTCTTTAATTGAAGAGTCCTATGGTTATAAAATATTAATATGTAACCAACATATTCCAGAAATAGTACGAGATTTAGCTGCTAAAAACGTAGCTATATATCAAGTAACTCGTTTGTTATAACAGAATATTTATTAGTTTTTAACATCCAACGCATCTCGCAAGGCATTACCTATTAACATAAATGCCATTACCAAAGTCATGATACATAATCCTGGGATTACAGCTAAATAAGGTTTTCCTAAAATGATATAGTTGTAATGGTCTTTTATCATGGCTCCCCAGCTTGCCATTGGCGGCTGTGCCCCAATACCTAAAAAACTTAATCCGCTTTCTATTAAAATTGCCGCCGCAAAATTTGCCGCACAAATAACTATTACAGGCGCCATAATATTTGGTAAAATATGCTTAGTTATTATACGAAAATGATTATACCCCAATGCTCTTGCTGCGGTAACATACTGCAGCTCTTTTGCTCCTATAATTTGCCCTCTAACTACACGTGCGACTTCTACCCACATCGTTAAACCTACTGCTATAAATACTTGCCAAAACCCTTTTCCTAAGGCTAGCGTAATCGCTATTACTAATAGCAATGTTGGTATGGACCATGTTACGTTAATAATCCACATAATTACTGCATCTACTTTTCCACCAAAATAGCCTGCTACACTTCCCATAAACACTCCTATTATTAAAGAAATAAACACTGCTACAAACCCAATAAAAAATGAAATTCGCGCGCCTACTAGCACACGACTTAATAAATCTCTTCCATATTTATCGGTTCCTAAATAAAATGTTTTTTCTTTTATTAAGGTTTCTGCAGAACTACCGTTTTTAAGGTTTATTGTTTTCTTTAAACCTTCCAAACCATCCGAGGCATACTCCGTATAACTCATTGTATTTCCTGTAATAGTATAGTCTGTAATTGGTATTTCTGTTTTAACAATAATTTCTCCAAAGAATAACTTATTAAAAAAACCTTGTTTTTTTTCAATTGCTGAGGGCAATGTTAATAGTTTTGCTTTAAAACCGGGTTTCTTAGAGTGTATAGATAAATGCATTTGATTTGCATTCTGTGAATTGTCTGGCGCAAACACATAAGCAAATACAGATAGTATACCTATTAATACAATAAAATAGAAACTGAAAACGCCCCAAAAGTTCTTTTTAAACTTTTGGAGCGCTAACTTACTTAATGAGTTTGTTTTTGTACTCATTGATTTTTTTAATCTTTTACGGTAGCTACCTTTTTAATTTCGTATGTCATTTTTAAGTCTTCTAGCACATTTAATGCTTCTTCTACATATACATCTTGACTTAAACTTTCGTGCCAACGTTTACGTTTTTCTTTTAGCACTGTATCTTTTTCAAATAATGCTTCCTCGTATGGTAAAGATGAAAATGTTAGATCTGTTTTATAATCTGAAAGTGCTTTAAATTGTTTCGCTATTTCTTCATCTTCTTTTAATTCTGCTTTATATTTTTCGTAATTTAAAGAGAACGTATTATCGTCCATTTGCTCTTTAATCCACTTTGCATTTTTCTCAATAAGTGTTAATTGCTTATTGTTTTCCATACGCGCTTTACTGTTGCTAATTGTCGCGTCGTAATCATAATAATTACCCCAAAACTCATAATCTACAGCATCTATTTTATCCCATTCTAATGGGTTTTCTTGATCTCTTTCTCCTATATCTACAAAGCTGTAACGGTCTGGAACGACTACATCACTCTTTACTCCTTCTAATTGTGTAGAGCCTCCGTTTATACGATAAAATTTTTGTCTTGTAATTTTTATAGCGCCTAAATCTCCATGAGAGCTGTTTCTTACCATTCTATTTAGGTCTAAGATGTTTTGTACTGTTCCTTTTCCGTACGTTTGCTTACTTCCTATTACAATTGCTCTTTTATAATCTTGCATAGCTGCAGCTAATATCTCTGATGCAGAGGCAGAGAGTTCATTTACCATTATTACAAGAGGGCCATCCCAAATTATAGATTTGTCTTTATCTTTTAAAACTTCTTTTGGTTCTCCTGTTGAACGCACTTGTACTATAGGGCCTTCTTTTATAAACAATCCTGCTATATCTACTACTGTTTTTAAAGAACCTCCGCCATTGTTACGTAGGTCTAAAACAAGTCCTTCCATGCCTTCTTCTTTAAGCCTTTCTATTTCTTTCTTAATATCTGATGCTGCATTTCTATTATCGTAGTCTTTAAAATCTATATAAAATTTTGGAAGGTTTATAACTCCATATATTTTATCATTTTTCTTAACTGTTGATGACTTAGCATACGTTTCTTCTAGCTCTACTATATCTCTTGTTATAGATATTTCCTCTATGGTTCCATCTACCTTTTTTAAGGTTAAATAAACGTTAGTTCCTTTTGGACCTTTTATTAATTTAATGGCATCATCAATTCGCATGCCTACAATACTCACTGACTCCTCTTCGTCTTCCTGACGCACTTTTAAAATAACGTCTCCTACTTCTAATTCTTTTCCTCTCCAAGCTGGTCCTCCAGAAATAAGTTCTGTTATTTTAGTATAATCCATACGCTTTTGCAAACGTGCTCCTATACCTTCTAATTGTCCAGAAATTTGCTGATCGAAACGATCTTTATCGGTTGGTGCCATGTACGACGTATGCGGATCGAATTCTTCTACTATTGAGTTTATATACATAGCAAACCAGTCTTTACGCTCCATATCATCAATAAAGTCTGTGTAATAAACATCTAGGTTTTTTAATGTTTCTTTTCTTGCTTCTTCTTCTAACTCAGCTGGTGTTTTATATAAAGAAATCTTTTTATCTTCTTTTTTAACATCGCTTTTTAATTTCTCCAATGTTTCTGGATCCATTTTTGCTTGCTCTTCTTTTTCAGCCATTAAAGCATCATAAGTAGCAATTGTTCTAAACTTAAGTTGTTGTCTCCAACGTTCTTTCAATTTCTTTTTGTTTTTTACATAATCATGCTTCTCGTAATCGGTATCTATATTTTCATCTATAGTAAAATCGAAAGGTTTATTTAAAATGTCTTTATAAATCGCTTTTGTTTCATTAATACGCTTTACTAAACGCTCATTTGTTAAATTAAAAAATGAAATATCATAATTCATTAATTGATTATCTATTTCAGATTTATATTTAGAAAATTCCTCTACATCAGATTTTAAAAAATAACGTTTTAATGGATCTACCCTTTTTAAATAGGTGTCGTAAACATCCATAGAGAATTCATCGTTAAAGTCTTTAGGCTGAAAATGCAATTGCTCTAAGGCAAGTGTTATTATCTGAATTAGTAATTTATCTTTATCTGGGTCATTATTAACTTTTGCTGTAAAACTACATGATCCAAATGCTAATAACAGCACTAACATTAATACATTATACTTCTTTTTCATCTAATCTTTTTTTAGTATTTTTAATTGTATTCATTTTATTTTTCGCTCGCTTATTCAAGTAACTTTCTCTCAATAAAATAAAACTTATATTATTCCACTAAAATAAAGAAAAAACCGTGCCAATAAATGCAATTGAAGCTAATTTTTTGTTAAACGAGTTAAAAAGCTTAAATACATAAGATTTTGTGTATTTTAGCGGGTAAATTCGAGGGATAATGACGAAAAAACCACTTATTTTAGTTACCAATGACGATGGCGTAACTGCACCTGGCATAAGAGCTTTGATTGCTGTTATGAAAACTATTGGTGAAGTTATTGTTGTTGCTCCAGATAGTCCACAGAGTGGAATGGGGCATGCAATTACCATAAACTCTACTTTACATTTACAAAAAATAAATATTGATGAGAGTATTGATGAAGAGTACAGTTGTTCTGGCACACCTGCAGATTGTGTAAAAATTGCAATAAATGAAATTTTAGATAGAAAACCCGACCTCTGCGTTTCTGGAATAAACCATGGCTCGAACTCCTCTATTAATGTTATTTATTCTGGCACTATGAGTGCTGCTATTGAAGCTGGTATTGAAGGCATTCCCGCTATTGGTTTTTCTAATTTAAACCATAGTTGGGAAACTAATTTTGAAGCTTCAAAAAAATATGCAAAAATTATTGCTAAAAATGTTTTAGTTCATGGTTTAAAAAAAGGTGTTGTTTTAAATGTAAACATTCCTGACTTAGAAGATTCTAAAATTAAAGGTGTTAAAATATGTAGACAAGCCAAAGCTAATTGGAAAGAGGCTTTCGACAAAAGACAGACACCACAGGGTAAAGATTATTATTGGCTTTCTGGAGTATTTGAAAATTATGATGATGGTGAGGATACCGATGAATGGGCTTTAGAGAATGGTTACATTTCTGTAGTTCCTGTGCAATTCGATTTAACAGCTCATCAATGTATTCAAGAATTAAACACATGGCGTTTTAATGAATAAAAAAGCAATTATTACTGGTTTTATAACTGGGTTAGCGGTTACTTTTATAGGCATAACTATTTATGTGCTTTATTTAAATGCTAGTTTAGGCTTAGAATCTAAAGAAATTATACAAAAAATAGTATCTTTTTCTACTATTAAAAACTATGCTGGTATTGGCATCCTTTTAAATCTTCCTGTTTTTTATTACTTTTTGAGTAGAAAAAAAGAGGATTATGCCAAAGGATTAATTTTAGCTATTATAATAGTTGCTATTATCTTTTTAGTAAATAAGTTTTAGAGAATTATATCAATAACAAAACTATTAATACAAGCAGATGAAGTATTATATTATTTCGGGAGAGGCTTCGGGAGATTTACATGGTTCTAATCTAATGAAATCTCTATTACTTCAAGATGTCGATGCCCATTTTAGGTTTTGGGGAGGAGACCTTATGCAAAGTGTAGGAGGAACTCTCGTAAAACATTACAAAGACCTCGCTTTTATGGGGTTTTTAGAGGTTGTTATGAATTTAAGAACCATAACTCGAAATTTAGCATTCTGCAAAAAAGATATTGAAGACTATAATCCTGATGTTATTATTTTTATTGATTATCCTGGCTTTAATTTACGCATTGCTAAATGGGCTAGGCAGAAACAGTTTAAAACTCATTATTATATTTCTCCGCAAATATGGGCTTGGAAAGAAAATAGAATTAAAGCTATAAAAAACGACATTGATGAGATGTATGTTATTCTTCCTTTTGAAAAGCCTTTTTATGAAGATAAGCATAATTTCCCTGTACATTTTGTTGGCCACCCTCTAATTGATGCAATTGCTGGACGAGTGCAGGTCGACGAATTTG
This sequence comes from Pontimicrobium sp. MEBiC06410, assembly GCF_053601615.1. Classification (NCBI taxonomy): domain Bacteria; kingdom Pseudomonadati; phylum Bacteroidota; class Flavobacteriia; order Flavobacteriales; family Flavobacteriaceae; genus Pontimicrobium; species Pontimicrobium sp. MEBiC06410. Next base: position 97,916 of record NZ_JBSHNT010000149.1, on the reverse strand, counting down.
AATTTAGAACTCAAAATGGTTTAAGCAATAAGCCTATTATTGCCTTATTACCCGGAAGTAGAAAGCAAGAAATCACCAAAATATTATCTATAATGCTAAGTATTGTAGATAATTACAAAAACTATCAGTTTGTTATTGCTGGTGCTCCAGGACAGGATTATAGTTTCTACAAGCAATTTATTAAAAAGAATAATGTTCATTTTATTTCTAATAAAACATACGACTTATTAAGTGTTTCTACTGCTGCTTTGGTTACTTCTGGTACAGCTACTCTTGAAACCGCTCTTTTTAAAGTTCCTCAAGTAGTCTGTTATAAGGGGAGTTGGCTATCTTACCAGATTGGAAAACGCTTGGTTAATTTAGACTACATTTCTTTAGTTAATTTAATTTTAAATAAAGAAGCTGTAACAGAATTAATACAGAATGATTTTAATACTAATCGTTTAAAAAAAGAACTTGATAAACTTTTAGACCCTTACGAACGTACTAAATTCTTTATTCATTATTACGAGTTAGAAAAAGCTCTTGGAGGAAAAGGTGCTAGTGAAAACACCTCAAAACTAATTTATAATTCTATTATTAATAACATCTAAATATTAATGCATAAAAAAGCCCTAATTCTACTTTTAATTCTCGCTTTAACATTAACGTCTTGTGGTTCCTCTAAAAACAGACGTGTTGTTACCAAAAAAACAAGAACAACAAAAACCATAAAAAAGTCTAGACCTAGACCTAGACCTAGACCTACGCGAAATACAACTGCAAAACCAAAAACTACTAATGCTCTTGCCCAAGCTATTGTTAATAATGCAAAGTATTATAAAGGCACGCGTTATAAGTATGGTGGTACTACTAAAGCTGGTATGGATTGTTCTGGATTAGTTTACACCGCTTTTAAAAAAGAAAATATAAAAATACCTAGGGTTTCAAGCGCTATGGCTACTTACGGAAATTGGATTGATTTAAAAGAAGTAAAGCCTGGAGATTTATTGTTTTTTGCAACCAAAAAAAATAATCGTAAAGTAAATCATGTTGGCATTGTTACGTCTTCACGTGTAGGAAACGTAGAATTTATTCATTCATCTACAAGCAAAGGTGTTATCGTTTCTAATTTAGCCGAACGTTATTGGTATTTTGCATTTGTGCAAGCCAGGCGTTTGCTTAAATAAAATTGTTTTTTAAACTTATAACCTTATATAAATCAAACTCTATTTATTAGGTTTAAAAAATAAAAAAACACTTTATATATAGTAATATTTTTATTAATTTAGGGTAATTGAAAGCCCTTAACTTCACCATAATACAACTAACTATTTGTTTAGTCGTAGGCATATTAGCTGCCTACTATTTTTCTATTCCTACTAATCTCTCCCTCTATATAACTATTGTTTTTTTAATTGGTTTAGGCTGTTTACTTCTTGTTTTAAAAAACACTTATAATACATCTGTTAGTTTTAGTATACTATCTTTTATTACTACTGTATCTATTGGAATACTTATAACCAATTTAAACAATAAAAAACTAAATCCTCGGCATTACTCTAAAGTAGATTTATCTAACCAATCGATTACTTTTAGAGTTAACAGTATTTTAAAACCTAATAATTACAACAAAAAGTATACTATAGATGTCTTAAAAATTGGAGAGCAACCTGTATCGGGAATAGCTTTATTATATGTTACTAAAGATAGTATAAACTCTTCTTTACATGTAGATGATATTTATACTACCTACCAGCCCTTTAAAACCATTAATAGCCCATTAAATCCTAATCAATTTGATTATAAGCATTACTTGGAAAAACAATATATATACCACCAAATTTACAGTTCAAAAAAGCAACTGCTTAATATCAACTCTAAACCACATACGCTATACGGTTATGCAGATTTACTGCGGAGAACTATTAATAATAGGCTAAAAACTCATCACTTTAATCCTGATGAACTTGCTATTATTAATGCTCTAATACTGGGACAAAGACAGGGTGTTAGTAAAACTATCCAAAATAATTATACTAATGCCGGTGCTATTCATATTCTAGCTGTTTCTGGCCTGCATGTTGGAATTCTATTACTTTTATTAAATGGTTTATTTCATCCATTAATTTATTTAAAACATGGGAGAATGATAAAGGTAATATTTATACTTACTTCTCTATGGGGTTTTGCTATTATTGCTGGTTTATCGGCTTCAATAATTAGGGCGGTTACTATGTTTAGTATTGTTACAATTGCTTTGCATTTAAAACGCTCTACTAATATCTATAATACATTAGCACTCTCAATACTTATTTTACTGCTTTTTAAACCACTTTTTATTTTCGATGTCGGTTTTCAATTAAGTTATTTAGCTGTAATAGCTATTGTAGCGATACAACCATTAATAGTTAAATTATGGCATCCTAAGTATAAAATATTAAAATGGTTATGGGATATTTTTACAGTAACTTTGGCTGCTCAATTTGGGGTTGTTCCTATTAGTCTATTTTACTTTCACCAGTTTCCTGGTTTATTTTTCATTTCTAATTTAATTATCATCCCATTTCTTGGTTTCATACTAGCTTTAGGTATATTAATTATAGTTCTGGCGCTTTTAAATGGCTTACCAAACTTTTTGGTAACATTTTATGGTTTTGTTATTTCTGCAATGAATAGTTTAGTAAAATGGATAGCACTACAAGAGCAGTTTATTTTTACTGAAATTTCATTTAATGCTGTTCAGGTATTTTTTGCATACTTTTTACTATTTACAATAGTAAAATGGGTTACTAAACCAAGTTACAGCCGTATTTATATAGTATTAATTGTTATAATTTGTTTTCAAGGTACTCTCATTGTTAGTAAGTACAATTCAAACAATTCTCAATTCACTATTTTCCACAAAAGCAAGCATACTGTTATTGGCTACAAAAGCAATACAAAGCTTGAACTTTATTCAGATTTAGATTCGTTAAATAATGATATTATTTCTAACTATAAAGTGTTTAACAATATCAATACATTAAAGTCTAATAGCTTGCAGACTATATATAATGTAAATGCCAATTATTTGTTAGTTATAGATAGTATTGGGACATATAATTTAAAGACTATTAAACCAACCTATGTTCTGCTAAGGCAATCTCCAAAAGTTAACTTAGAACGATTAATTAATACTTTGCAACCAAAGTATATTATTGCAGATGGTAGTAATTACAAATCGTATATAAAGCAATGGAAACAGGTTTGTAAAAAAGCAAAACTCCCTTTCCATAACACTAATGAAAAAGGAGCTTTTATTATAACTCTAAATTAAATATCTATATAATTTAGACGTTTATTTACTCTTTAAATTCGGCTTTAAATTTTTTATAATAGTCATTAAATGCCTTTTGTGTATCCATGCCTTTATGCTCGTCTTTTTTAAACATTTTTAAGTATAACTCTAGTTGCTGAGGCTTTTTATAACCTACTATTGGAGCTAAAAACTCTGCTTCTTCATCTAAAAATACAATTGTTGGATACGAGCGTATACTGAAGAATCTTGATAATTGATGCACTGAATTTCTTCTACTTGCTTTTGCCGGGTTATAATTAGGGTTTGTAAATGTTTCTCCTCTAAATTTTATAACGTCATTACCTTCTGCGTTAAACTTTACGGCATAATAGTTTTTATTTACATAGTCTGCAACATCTTTATTTTTAAATGTATTACGGTCTAGAGCTTTACATGGTCCACACCATGATGTATATACATCCATCATAATTTTCCTTGGTTCTTTCTTTTGAAGCGCTACTGCTTCCTCTAGTGTTACCCAATTAATTTCTTGCGCAGATATTGATACTGTAGCAAATAGTGCAAATAGTGCTAAAACAATGGTCTTCTTCATTTTAAATCTTTTTAATTCTTTATGTGTAGTCGCAAATAGCATTCCAAAGTTACAAAAAATAAAAAACGCCTCAACGAGGCGTTTTAGTATATAATATTTATTTTTTATCTAATGCCGTGCATCATTCTTAATAATGTTTTGTTTAAGATAATCATAACAATACCAGCACCAATAGGAATTAATGTAAATATTAAGAAGAATGTAGACATTCCATACTCTTCTACTATAGGATCTATATAACTACCTGTAATACCTGCTAAGGTATTTGCTATAAAGTTAGCAACAAACCATACTCCAAACATTAAACCTACTAATTTAACTGGAGCTAATTTACTTACATAAGACAGTCCTACTGGAGACACACATAATTCTCCTAGTGTGTGGAAAAGATATGCTAAGATTAGGAAAATCATACTTACAGAAGCCGTTTTAGCTCCTAATGGTATTCCCATAGAACCAAATGCTAATATTCCAAAACCTACTCCTAGTAATATTAATCCCAAAGCAAATTTAACTGGACCTGTAGGATTGTATTTACTTTGCCAAATTTTAGAAAATAATGGCGCAAACGCAATAATAAAGAAAGAGTTTAATATTCCAAACCAAGAGGCAGCTACTTCTGCTTTATCTGATTGAAATTCTCTTACTAACATCCATATAACTATAGCCCATATTATAACAAAACTTGTTCCTAATAATATGTTTGATAAGGAGAACTTAGAAAATGTTTGTTTAAATAACATCCCTAATACCCATGTAATAATTAACATAGGGACTACCGTTAATAATGTATTAACTATTTTAAAGGTATAGGCTCCGTTTCCTGTTAACACTCTATCTGTATAATCTGATGCAAATATCGTCATAGATCCACCTGCTTGTTCAAAAGCCCACCAAAAGAATACTGTAAAGAATGCTAGAACTCCAATAACAATTAATCTATCTTTTGTTACCTTAGATTTTTTCGCATCATCGATAACTTCTTCAATATCGTCCTCAATTTTTTCAATTGAATCTTCAATTACATCATCTAGGTCGTCTGACTGCTTTGGAGATAGTCCTATGTTTGCAAATATTTTTTGCGCGAAATAGAATTGTAACATTCCGAAGAACATAAAAATTCCAGCTAAACCAAATCCATAATGCCATCCAATTTTTTCACCAATGTATCCACATAATAAAATTCCTAAAAATGCTCCTGCATTTATACCCATGTAAAAAATAGTATAACCTGCATCTTTTTCTTTTCCTTGGTTTTTGTATAGCTGACCAACCATTGAAGAAATATTTGGTTTAAACAGTCCATTCCCAATAATTAGAAGAAATAATCCTAAATAGAAAAACATAGACGTTGTTCCTTCTAATGCCATAGAAGCATGCCCCAATGTCATTAATAATGCACCAAGAACTATTGCTTTTCTATACCCCATTATTTTATCTGCTATAAGCCCTCCAAGTATTGGAGTTATATATACCAGCCCTGTATATAAACCGTATAATTTAAGTGCATCTGCTCTTTCCCAAGCCCAGCCTCCATCTATTAATGTAGCAACTAAAAATAGCACTAATAATGCTCGCATACCGTAGTATGAAAAGCGTTCCCACATTTCTGTAAAGAACAGCACAAATAAACCAGACGGATGGCCTAGCACCGTTTTTTGATTGGTTTCTGAACCTCCAAATTTAAATTCCATATAAATAAATTATTTATTAGTTAGTATAATATTATCCTTTAATCTTTACTTCTTCTTTAGTTGCTTTAGGGGCTTTTATTTTATCTCCTAAAGTTCTATCGATAAAGTTTGTCATTTTTTTGTACAAATGCAATCTTGTGTTTCCTCCATAAATACCATGGTTTTTGTCTGGGTAAATCATCCATTCAAATTGCTTATCGGCTTGAATTAATGCTTCTACCATTCTCATCGTATTTTGCACATGTACATTATCGTCTCCTGTTCCATGAATTAATAGAAAATCTCCTTTTAATTTATCTACATGATTTATTGGAGAATTATCATCATAACCACTAGGGTTTTCCTGAGGTGTTGTCATGTAACGTTCTGTATAAATAGAATCGTAAAATCTCCAACTTGTTACTGGTGCAACCGCTATTGCCATTTTAAATACATCGTTGCCTTTAAACAAAGCATTACTACTCATAAATCCTCCGTAACTCCATCCCCAAATACCAATGCGTTCTGCATCTATATACGGTCGAGCTCCTAATAATTTAGCTGCTTCAATCTGGTCTTCTACTTCGTATTTACCTAATTCTTTTTGTGTTACTTTTTTAAAGTCAGCACCTTTTAAACCTGTTCCTCTACCATCTACGCAAGCTACTATATAGCCTTTTTGGGCTAGCATTTGATACCAATAGTCATTAGCACTATTCCATTTGTTAGCAACTTGTTGAGATCCTGGTCCTGAGTATTGATACATAAATAATGGATATTGTTTTGCTGGATCGAAATTTGCAGGCTTTATCATCCACATATTTAAATCGTTTCCATTAACGCTTATTGTACTAAACTCTTTCTTAGAAGTTGTATAATTGGTTAATTTTTCTGCTAATTTGTCGTTGTCTTTTATGCTTTTAACAACATTTCCTGTTTTAGAGTTATTTAAAGTATATTCTGGTGGTGTCGTTGCGCTAGAGAATGTATTTATAAAATAAGTAAAGTCTGCACTAAATGCTGCATTATTTGTCCCATCTGTTTTGGTTAAACGTTTTTTATTAGTTCCATCAAGGTCAATAGAATATACATCTCTATCTATAGACCCATTTTCTACAGATTGGTAATATATTTTTTCATTTTTGGCATCGTAACCATAATAGTTTGTTACTTCCCAATTTCCTTTTGTTATCTGGTTTATTAGCTTTCCTTTTTTCCCGTAATGATAGATATGATTGTATCCATCTTTTTCGCTAGTCCAAATAAAACTATCATCTTTTAAAAAGGTTAAATTATCTGTTACGTCTATATATGCTTTATCTTTTTCTTCTATTGCTATAAATGCTTTGTTCTTTTTAGCATCTATCATCCAAAGGTCTAGTTCATTTTGGTGACGGTTCATGTAATGAGCACTTAAAATATTAGCGTCATTTGTCCATTTAATTCTTGGTATATAAAAATCTGTGTATGTTTTATCTACTTTTACTTCTTGTGTTTTATCTGCTTTTAAATCATAAATATGTAAAGACACAATAGCATTAGCTTCTCCTGCTTTAGGGTATTTAAATACCGTTTGTGTTTGGTAAAGGTTTTGCCCGTATACATCCATTGAAAATTCTGGCACATTAGTTTCATCAAAACGAATAAATGCAATTTTATCACTATTTGCATTCCACTCAAAAGCTCTTACAAAAGCAAATTCTTCTTCATATACCCAATCTGTAATTCCGTTGATAATTTTATTTTTTACTCCATCAAAAGTAATCTGTGTGGTCTTACCTGTTATTAAATCCTTTATGTAAAGATTATTATTTAAACCAAAGGCAACCTTTTTTCCGTTAGGAGAAAAGGTTGGCTCTTGAATTTTTTGATCTGAAACTGCTGTTACTTTTTTAGTTTTCGTATCTAATACATAGTAGTTACCTAAAGATGAACGCCTAAAAATAGAGACTTCATTAGTTGCTAAAAGCACTTGGCTTTCGTCATCACTAAATTTATAATCGGAGAAATATTGTAGTTCTTCAATATCTGAAGATGTTACTAATGTTTTAACCTTTTTCAAGGTTTTATAATCGTATATGTCTATTGTGGTTTTTCCATTTTTCCTATCAAAATTTAAAACCGAATATTGTTGTCCGTTATTCATAGAATGCAGAGCATCCATTCGTTCTGTTCTAAATTCCCCACCCCATATTTCATCTAGAGTTATATTTTGGGTTTGAGCTGATGTTAAAGTAGTTGCAAAAAGGAAAGTTAACAGTAAAAATTTACAAATTTTCATTAAGAATGATTTTTAAACAAAATAATGTCAAGTTTACTAAAAAATATGCAAAAAACCCTAACTATTAACAGTTATTTCTTCCTAATAGCGTATAATATACGGTATTTACTTACTTAGGCTTAACCATGTTATATAAGATTATTTTATAGTTTCTTTTTATAATTCCTTCAACTTTAATACAAAACCATAGACTTTGCTTTTAGAGTGGTATATTTGCTGCATTAAATTTTTCCTGATGAATAAATCGATTTCTGGTTTTTCTAAACTATCAAAATCTGAAAAAATAGATTGGATTGTAAGTACTTATCTATCTAACTCTAATACTGCAAAAGAGACTATTACTCAATATTTTAATACTAATAGTAAGTTACAACAGTTGCATGATGAGTTTATAGAAAACACAATTTCTAACTATTATTTGCCTTTTGGTGTTGCTCCAAACTTTTTAATAAATGGAAAAACATATGCCATCCCCATGGCTATTGAAGAAAGTTCTGTTGTTGCTGCTGCTAGTAAAGCTGCAAAATTTTGGATGAGTCGTGGTGGTTTTAAAGCTACTGTGCTTTCTACAACTAAAATTGGACAAGTTCATTTTATGTTTCATGGAGATTTTAAGTTATTAGAACAGTTTTTTAATACTATAAAACCTAAACTTATTACAGATACTAAGCCTATTACCAAAAACATGGAAAAACGTGGTGGTGGTATCTTAGATATTGAATTAAAAGATAAAACTCAGGATATAAAAGGTTATTACCAATTGCATGCTACTTTTGAGACCTTGGATGCTATGGGTGCTAATTTTATAAACTCTTGTTTAGAGCAATTTGCAAAGACATTTAAGGCTGAAGCTAAAAACCACCTTAATTCGCCTGTAGAAATTGTTATGAGTATTCTTTCTAATTATGTCCCAGATTGTTTAGTTAAAGCAGAGGTGTCTTGTAATGTTGAAGCTTTAGCTGAAGGCGATATCAATCCAAAACTATTTGCCGAAAAATTTGTACAAGCTGTCGCTATTGCTGAAGTTGAGCCTTACAGAGCTGTAACACACAATAAAGGGATTATGAATGGCATTGATGCAGTAGTTTTAGCTACTGGCAATGATTTTAGAGCTGTTGAAGCTGGTGTTCATGCTTATGCTGCTAGAAATGGGCAATATAGTAGTTTAACACATGCCAAAATAGAAAATGGTGTTTTTAGTTTTTGGATAGAAATTCCTTTAGCGCTTGGTACTGTTGGAGGTTTAACGAGCTTACATCCTTTGGTTAAAGTAGCTCTAGAAATTTTAGATAAGCCTAAAGCTACTGAGCTAATGCAAATTATTGCTGTAGCTGGGTTAGCCCAAAATTTTGCTGCCATAAAATCTTTAACAACTACTGGTATACAGGAAGGGCATATGAAAATGCATTTAATGAATATATTAAATCAATTTGATGCCAATAAAGAAGAAAAAGAGTCTATTGTTAATTATTTTAAAACACACACTGTAACGCATAGTGCTGTTGTTGAAGCTTTAACTAACTTAAGAAAATAGCGTCTATAAATGCAGAACTTCTATAGCAATGGGAAATTATTACTTACAGGGGAGTATGTTGTTTTAGACGGCGCTAAAGCTCTTGCTGTACCAACTAAATATGGACAAACACTATCTGTAGAAAATACAACTAGTCCGCAAATTACATGGAAAAGTATAGATAATAATAATGTGGTGTGGTTTGAGACGTCTTTTCTTTTAACGGAACTCATCAATGACAATTATATTCCTAATGATGCTATTTCTAAACGATTGTTTCAAATTTTAAGAGCAGCAAAAACACTCAATCCAAATTTTTTAACAGAAAAAACAGGATATTCTGTTTTTTCAAAATTAGATTTTCCAAGGGATTGGGGCTTAGGTTCTTCTTCTACTTTATTAAATAATATTGCGCAGTGGGCAACTGTAGATCCTTTTAAATTATCTGATGCTACTTTTGGTGGTAGTGGTTACGATATTGCTTGCGCTTTTAACGATAGTCCTATTTTATATTATTTAGAGGCTAACCAAGCACCAAATATAGAACAGGTCTGTTTTAATCCTAACTTTAAAGATAAGCTTCATTTTGTTCACTTAAACCAGAAACAAAATAGCCGAGATGCTATTAAAACATACCAAAACAACAAAAAGCATATTTCTGAAACGATTAGTAAAGTAAATATTATTACTAATAAATTAAATGTTTGCGAAACTATAGAGGATTTTGAGTTTTTAATAACTTCTCATGAGTCCTTAATTGGAGAAATAACAAACCAAACACCTATTAAATCTCGCTTATTTAATGATTTTAATAATGCGATTAAAAGCCTTGGTGGCTGGGGAGGAGATTTTATATTGGCTACTGGCTCTTTAGACTATGTAAGTACTTATTTTAAGTCTAAAGGTTACAATACTATTATTTCTTACTCTAAAATGGTTTTATAAAAAAAGCCTTTTACATAAATGCAAAAGGCTTAAAACTATTTTTGTTTATTTTATTTTTTACTGAACAGTTTTTGCTCTGTTATCTTCAATTTCTGCTGCATCTTTTAATGCTTTTAATAATCTAGCAGTTACTGCATTTGCTTTTTCTGTTTCTAATCTATTTGCAAAAGACTGATAATTATCTAACTCAACGGCTGGTGTTTTTTTAGTTACTTGAACCATATATACTCCATTTTCTCCAGTTATTAGTTTAGATGTCGCACCTTCTTTAAGTCCAAAAGCAGTACCTACAACTAAAGGTTCTCTTCCTGCTCCAGCAATAGTTGGGTTTTTCATATTAATTGCAGATGCAGATTTTATTGTTTGTTTTTCTGCAGTAGCGACCTCTTGTAATGTAGTAGCAGTGATTCTATCTTTAATTAATTTTGCTTTCTTTTCTTTTCTTATTTCTGGTAATGCTGTAATTGATGCATCTGTTACATTCATTAAACCTGCTTCATTTTTAGCGGTTACTTGTACAATAACATAATCGCCTCCTGCTACATTAAAACGTTTAACGTCTCCTACTTCTCTACCTTCTTCAAAAGCCCAACGTACTATTTCTCTTTGGTTTCCTACGCCTGGGATGTTTTCGTCTAATGCCTTTATTGTGTTTACAGGTTTAACTGTTTTGTTTGTTTCTTTGGCAACGTCTTGAAATGATTTTTTAGCTGTTGCTAATTCAAAATTAGAGGCTTCTCTAAATAATTTATCTTCTGTATCTAAAGAAGCTATTATTTTCTTTTCTATTGTTGCTATTTTATAGGCTTCTTTTTGGCTTTTTCTACCCATTAACTCCATAACGTGAAAACCATATTGTGTTTTCACAACTCCCATATCTCCAACGTTCTTGCTAATTTCAAATTCATTAAATTCTTTCACCATAGTGCCTTCTGCATGCCAATCGTATACACCATCTGTTGCAAGACTTCCTTGATCTGAAGATAAGGATTTTACTAATTCTGCAAATTTCGATTTATCGCTCTTTATAATAGACAAAACACTATCTGCCGTTTTTTTAGCTTCTGCTTCTGTTTTTGTCGCTGTTGAAGAAACGTTTAAAGAATCTTTAAATGGAATTAAAATATGTCTAACCTTTAATGAATCGTATTGTTTTTTAACGTCTACTAATTTAGATAGTTTAAAACTTGTACCCTCTTTGTATGGACCATATACGCCTCCTATTTTTAGTTTTGTAATTGTATCTTTTATTGCTGCAGGTATTGTGTTTGGAAAACTGTATCTATCTTGATACTTAACTGCTCCTTCTGAATGTATGTTTACATATTCTGCAATTTCATCTTCAGAAATATTTTCAAAACCTTTTACTACTTTAGAATCTGCTCCTTCTTTTCTATCTTTAAGTAATTTGTTTAATTCTGTTTTTATTACCTTTTCATCATCTACAGATGCAACTTCTTCAAACTTTACATATTGTATATTTCTTGAATCTTCAACTTCGTATTTCTTTTTATTCTTGTTTATGTAAGCTGTTATTTCAGATTTAGATACTTCTACTGTGCTGTCTGGAATAGACGCAAAAGGAATTTGCACATATTTAATATCTACTTTATCGCCTTCTAGTTTATGTTCTAAAGCACCTTCTGCTAAAGTTGCAGTTGTTCCAGCTTTAACTAAATTCATGTAAGTATCTTGTAATCCGTTTGCAGATACAGATGCTTCATAATCTACCCATTGTTGGTAAGCCGCTTTATTAGGTGCTGCTTTTAAATTGGCAATGTATGTGTTTAATTTTGCAACATCGAATACTCCTGCTTCATTTTGAAATTCTGGACTATTCTGTAAGTTAGGCTTTAATAACTCTATCATTTGCTCTCTACTAATGCTTAAGCCTAAAGCGTCATACTCAGTCTCCATTACCATTCTATTAACCTCATAGTTATACACTTGATTCATTATCTGTGTATTAGTTGCATTTGGATTTTTTCTAGCTTCTACTTTAGCCATAAATGCTTCTCTTGAAATATCCTTACCGTTAACTGTAGCGACTACATTAGGAGATTTTCCTGTTAAGCTCACATCTGAACTAAAAACGCCTGATAATATAAAAGCAAATAATGCTAATGCTATTACTAATATTAGTACGAATGTTTTCTGTCTTATCTTATTTAAAATTGCCATCTGTTGAAATAGATTTTATGAAATATAGTGGGCGAAAATACCATTTTCTATTTAATAATAAAAGTAGATTTTATCATTAATTCTAATAATTTAAAAATGTGGGCTATTTTTCTTTAAATGAAGGTGAAAAATGGCATTACTTAAAGATTAATCTTCTTCTTTAACTTTTAATTTTACTAGATCTATTTTAGTATCGGAAACCTCTAATATTTCAAATTGAAATTTTTCTGTGTCTACTAAATCTTTTTGTTGCGGAATTTCTTCTGTATGGTCTACAATTAATCCTCCAAGAGTCTCGTAGTTTTCTCCTTCTGGCAAATTAAGTTTATATGTTTCATTGATATAGTCAACGTCTAAACGAGCTGAAAATAAATAATTTGATGCATCTATTTTTTCTTCTGTTAGTATTACTGTATCATGCTCATCTTCTATTTCACCAAATAATTCTTCTACAATATCCTCCACGGTCATAATACCAGATGTTCCACCGTATTCGTCTAATACCACTGCTATACTTTTTCGTTTTTTAATAAGAACATTAAGTATCTCATTAATTAGCATGGTTTCTGGAACATATTCAACAGCTAAAACCATTGCTTTTATAGATTTTGGCTTTTTAAAAAGCTCAAAAGCATGTACATAACCTATAATATCGTCTATGGTGTCTTTATATATTATAATTTTAGAATACCCTGTTTCTATAAATACTGTTTTCAACTCTTCTATTGAGTCTTTAATTTCTAAAGCAACAATTTCTGTTCTTGGCACCATAACTTCCCGTGCTTTTACCTCGGCAAATTCTAATGCATTTTGAAAAATCTGAATTTCACTATCCACATCATCATGTGCTTCTACAGATTCCATTTGCTCGCTTATATAATTACCTAATTCTACTTTTGTAAAGGCTAATTGAACTTGATCGCCTTCGGTTTTAAAAAAGCGTTTTAATACAAAATCTGAAATCCAAATAACAAAATCTGAGATAAATGTAAATAAAAGATAAAACAGATAGGCTGGAAAGGCTAATGCTTTAATTAAAGTGTTGGAGTAGATTTGAAAGAATACTTTAGGTAAAAATTCTGCGGTGAATAATATTACTAAAGTAGAAATAATGGTCTGTGTTAATAGATTAAAATCACCTAGTGCAAGTTTTACTAATGGCGAACTTGTATTGGATAACTGTACAGCAAACCAATTCATAAGAAGATCTCCCATGAAAAAACCATAAACTACTAATGCTATATTGTTTCCAATAAGCATTGTGGCTATAAATTTTGAAGGTTTAGCGGTTAGTTTAGATAATATTTTAGCTAAAAATCCATCTTGCTTTTTTTCAATTTCTATGTGAATTTTATTAGAAGACACATAAGCAATTTCCATTCCCGAAAAAAAAGCAGAAAGCAATAACGATACTATAATTATGATTACAATAAGTGTTATTGACATTTACTAGTAGATTAAATTAGTTTCTATCATTAAATTTTTTATGAAATTTTCTTCTAAAAAAAAACATAAATACGGCTAATGCGCATAGAAATAAGGATAAGTATGCATGACTTCTATCTGCATTCCAATTCGTTATAACTTCATAAAGAAAATAAAACGATGCAATTAGGTAGATGTACTGTGTAAATTTTAAGTATTTCACTTTATAAAAATTTTAATACGGTAAAGATATGCAAATTTTTGAAGCGTTTACGCGATACTTCTTTTTAAAAAAAGTAAAAAATATTTTATTCTGAAACGGCAAATTGCCCACTTATTTCTAATACTTCTGTAAGTGTAAAGTCTTTATCTGAATCAAAGCCAGCACCATGTGTAATAATTCCTTCAGATTTATAAGTAACGGGAAGGTTCGTGAACATCCATTTCTTTTTTTGATCGAAATACAATTGTTCTGCATATAAAGTATCTTTTGCGGGGGTAGAAATAACCACATTACCTTGTAAGTCAATCAAGTCTGTTTGTGTATATAAAATAGCATAGTCTGATACAATAGTACTCTTTTGGTTATTATTATCGTAGACATGCAATGTAATTCCCTTAGGAAATTCGGAATAACCAAAGGATCTATTTCCAAAATCTAACATTTTTGGACTTATTAAATTGGCCGAAACTCTTCCTGAATCTGTACGCTTTGCATTGATTCCTTCTGCTTCTCCTTGAGGTTCATTTGCAGATATACCAATTTTTTGTACTTCTTTAAAGTTGTTTTTACATGAAAAAAACAGAGTCATGGCTATTGCCATGACTCCTGTTTTTATAATATGTTTTACTACTTTATGCATTAAATACTTGGTACTGTTACACTTCTTCCTATCCAACACCCAATTTTAATTGTTGTTCCAGCATTACCTGCTGTAAAGATTTCAGATTTTGAAGGGGCTAATGCTTTATATCTTGCAACTGCTTTAGTGTTTCCTGCTTTTCTAGCTTCGCTTTCTGCTAACCAGTATACTGCTCTTTTGTTAAATGCAGAGTCTCCACAGTTTTTAGCACTACTAGCATACATTGCTGCTATAAAAGAGTGAGGGCTTTTATCTGATGGGTTAAGTTGTAACGCATTCTGGAAATACGTTCTTGCTTTACCATAGTTTCCTTTCTTTTTAAGCTTGCTTGCTATTCTTTTGTATAATTTAGCTTTCTTAAAAGGGTCTTCTTGTAATGATAATGATTGCTCATAATATTTAAGCGCTTCATTTGTAGCTCCTTCTTTGTCCTTTAATATCCCTAAATAATATGCTGAACTTGCAGACGGGTTTAATTTGTGTAATGCATTTACTAATTTAAAGAATAATGGATCTCCTGTACAGTCTTTATCAGACATTTTTCCTGCCGCTCTTCTTAACCAAACCTCGTTAGTTTTGTTAGCTTCAAAATCTTTTTGGTATAATGGTATTAAGTTTGAACAGTTTGCTCTATCTCCTAACTCTCTATCTACACTTCCAGAAATTTTATCGAATGCTGCTAATATTTGTGTGTAGTATTTTTTATACCTAGCTTCTTTTTTAGTTAATGATGTTCCAGCTTCTTCCTTTGCTAAAAGTTTATTTAACTTATCTGAATTATCTTTAACTTCTACTTCAATTTTATCTACAATATCATCATACTTATCAAATAATTGTTGAGCTGTTTTTTGTTTAGCATCATACAACTTTACCATTAACTTAAAGTAAATGTATAAGCTTTTTGCATTTTTAAAAGACTTAATATCTTCGTTAAAAGGCTTATCGAAAGCATCATATAATTGCATGTCGCTTAAACCTAATTCTTTTCTGTTATCGTATTTTAATTGAGCCTTTTTAGCATCATACTCTCCTTTTGGTGTTTTACTTGCAAAGTGCATTGCTCTTTGATCCCACATTTTAATAAGATCGTTTATAAAAGCTATTTTTTCTGCTCCTGTAGATTTTTCAATTTTGTTTTCTAAAATTTTCTCTCCATCGGAATAAATTGCTCTGTTATATTTAGGACATGTTTCTCTTAATTCCATAAATGGCTTATATGCTGCTTCGTAATCTTTTGCTTTAGCATACTCTCTCATTATAGAAAGCTTAGTTAAACATTCCTCTTGACTCTGGGCAAAACTTAGGTTAAGACCTAAAAACAATACCGTTATTAATAATGTAATCTTATTCTTCATAATCTTAATATTTGTGCTATTAGCTGTCGTTAGTTATATTTTCTTCTTTTAAACCATCTATCGTTTAGAGATAGACTTAATTGGAAGTTAACAAAGTTTTCTTTTATTAAATTTGCGTTTGTTGTACCTCTTTGTCCTATTTCTACTCCTAGATTAGCATTAGAGAATACTGTTCCAACTGGTATACCTACTCCAAAAGACATGCCAAACTCTTTAATAGACTCATTATTTATATTCAAACCTGTCTTTTCAAAGCGCATACCTGCTCTATAAACCACTCTATCCCAATAACTTGTAAACGAATTGTATTTTGGAATAAAAAATCCTCCTATAGATAGTGTAGAAGCGTCTTCGTAAGTTGCTCCTTGATTTGCATATAGTGGATTAGAAAATTCGCTTGTTTTTTGAGAGGTATAGTCTATACCTGCAAACCATTTTCTAGGCTGTCCTATTCCGGCTCCTATAGTAAATTTAGAGGGTAATGTTAATATTGTTCTGTCTAAACCTGATGATTCTAGGTCTGCTTCTATTGTATTAACAATAAATTCTGCTCCAGTATTAGGATTTATAGTTAAACTATTAAAAAAACGCTCGTTGTTAGACGTAATGTCACTGGTAGGCGAATACGTAAGAGCAGATTGTAATTCTAATTTATCGCTTATCATGGTTTGATAATGTAGCCCTATATTAAAATTTAACCCACTTAAATCTGACCTATTAGATTCTTTAGATTGTGTTTGTAATAGTTCTCCTTCATTATTATAGCTATATTCTATAGTACTATTCTCTATTTTTCCAAAGTTATAATTAGCATCTACACCAACACTTAACCCTTTAGTTATTTGATATCCTACAGAAAAATAGGCTTTATTTAAGCCTCCTTCTCCATTAAATCGAGTATTTAAATTTCCGTCTGCATTATTATTTTCTAATTTATATCCTACAGATGTGTATGGTAATAACCCAAAACCTATTCCTAATTTGCCGATAGGTACAGATAGTGCTAAATAATCGAATGTAGAAGATTGTACTCTATCACTACTATTATCACTTTTAAGTTTTGTAGTTGTGTGGCTTCCTCCTACTGAAAATTTTACAGGTCTACTTTCGTTTTGATAAAATGCAATATTATTCCCACCATAGGTTGCTGGATTTCTTAAGTTTATATGAATACTATCTTTATAAATACTTAAGCCCCCCATACTTCTGTTTTCAACAGTACCTTTAAATTTTAAACTACCTATTCCAAAGAAGGAATAAGGAGATGCTGTCCCTTCTTGGGCGTAACTTTGAATTGCAGAACATGCAATAAAAACTAATAGAAGTTTTTTAATCATTAGTATGAATTATATTGTAAAATAAAATTTAATCCTTCTAAAAGGAAATTCGAGTTGGCAAATATGCTACTTTTTAATTGTTTAGACAACATTTTAGTATTTCCTCCTGTTAAAATAACTGTTAAATCTGGGTATTTTTCTCTATAAACATTAACATTTCCTTCAATTTCGTTTAAAACACCATTAATTACGCCAGAATGTATTGCTGTATTTGTAGATGTCCCAATAATGCTTTTTGGTACTTCTATATCTAGTAACGGTAAATTAGCTGTTTGATTATGTAATGCTTTATATCTCATATTTATACCTGGCGAAATGGCACCTCCTAAATATTCGTTTTTAGAGTTAATAAAATCGAATGTTATACATGTGCCCGCATCAATTATTAAGACATTACGATCTGGATATTTCTCTACCGATGCACAAACCAATGCAATTCTATCTATTCCTAATGTCTCTGGCGTAGAATATAGATTTTTAAATGGCACCTTTGTTTTATGATTTAAAACTTCTAATTTAAACTCCTTTTTAAGAAATTTAAAATCATTTTCGTTGATTTTTCCTACAGATGAAAGTATCGCTTTTTCTATTTCACGATATTTTTTTTTAATTTTTTTAATTTTTTTTAAAATATCTACAGTTTCTACAACAACTTTCTCTTGCATCTTATCCAACTCAAAAACAGCTAGTTTAGTATACGTATTACCTATATCTATAATTAAATTCATGGTTCAATTTTAAAAAAAGCTAATTTACAAAACGATTTTTTATTAATTTTCCTTTGCAGAAACTAAAATACGTTATATATTTGCATCCGCATTTAGCACTGGTGCCTTAGCTCAGTTGGTAGAGCAAAGGACTGAAAATCCTTGTGTCCCTGGTTCGATTCCTGGAGGCACCACCAAGAAATTTGTTAACCCTTGATAAACAATGTTTTATCAAGGGTTTTTTATTTTAAGGACGGAAAGTGAGCTGTAAAATTTCATGCCCTTGAAATTCTTTGTAACTTCATAAACTCCAAGCTTTTAAAGACGTATTGAAATAGAATAACTCTCAACAAAGCTAGTTTTCATCCCCGAAGTAATAACAAAAGAACAATTTCCAGTTCAACAAACTCTACTACACCACCTTTATTTTCATTTCAATAACAAAAAAAGAGACAAGCTATACACCTACTATAAATTAACCACCTCTAAACAGAATAATTAATCTCTAATTAGTCATTCTTGGCAAAATTTTTGATTAAAAAAATCAAACATAATCTTTTCGTTATAAATGAAAGCATTAACATTTTCTTTTACAACGTTTGTTTTCCTATCAATTTTCAGCTACGGAAAACGAAAGTTTTTGCTTTTACAAATTACACTGAAACACGCATTATTCACATACTACTGAAAATCAGCAATTTTCATATTTTTTTGTAAAAAAACATAACAAAATCAAACAAATGATTAAATTTTATCTATATTTGCATTGTAATATTACACAAAAAATGAATAAAGCAAACAAATGTTTTAATTCGTAGTAGAAATATAGATAAATACAGAATAACTAAAAATAGTAGTTCTCTCAACAGAATACAGAGTTCACTCATTGTTGCTAGATTAAACACTAGGTATCGGTCTATATTTATTTTAAACAATTAAATAAAAGCAAAATTCAACACCTGTTAATTATTTGTTATATATCAATATATAGGAAATAAACTACAAGCAAGTTGAGTTTAAATAAAAAGTAAAAAACACTATTAACAATTAAATTTTTAAATTATGAATGAAAAAAACAACAACAAACAAACCTTATTTAGGTTTGTAAGTTTAAGAAACCCTAATTTAGCAGAAACAAAAAAAACGAATCTTGCTTTTATACATAGAGACGAAGCTCTAAAAGGTACTTTCGACCAAGTTACAGTAACAGGCACACAAACAAAATTACGAGCGCTGTTAAATGAAACTTCTAGCTTCAAAGCTACAACCATAAAGACGGTAGAAACATTAGAAAAAGGTGTTTTTAGTGGTTTAATAAAAATAGGGAAATCTATTTCTAATCAAACCCCTTTATCTACTAAAGAACTAACTGTTTGCAAGGACATATATACGAAATATAAAGGCGCTACTGAGGTAAATACTATTTGGGACAATTTTATCTACCAATACCTTACCCAAAACGATTTTTATATTAAAGAAGCATTAGCATTTATTTTAAAAGCGTTACATGTAGGCTATGTGCAAACATTAACACCAAGCACAGAATTAAAACAACTTAATGGAGATGATTTTATAAAAGTTGCCTTAAATGCAACAATAGTTATCCCATCTTCTATTTTAGAAAAAACGCCTATTACTGTAACACCAACAAGAGAAAGCTCAGAAACGGAAAGAATATCAACTTCAACACTATTGCCAGACACAAGTGTTCGATTATCAAGTAAAGATACTAGCTTACTAAACATAGAATTAGAACATCTTGAAAAAGAGCAAAATGCTTTAGAAGAAAACGAAAGCCTTGAACAGTTAAAATCTGAAATAGAAACTATAAAAAATAACTACTGGACTAATTACGAGAAAGCACTTAAAAACGCAAGAGATAATTATGAAAAAGAGCATGGAGCAAACATACAAGCTTATGACGACCAGACAGATATTATTGATGAACTAGAAGAATCTAAAGCCACTGAAGAAGAAATAAAAAAGGCTTACGAAATATTAGATAGTTATGATTACCCAGATTTTGAATTCTCTTACAAAAACGAATTAAACTGGAGCGATATTTATGGGCAGTTAAGCGAAGAATCGTTAGAATATTTCTTAGAGAACTTTGCAAATGCAGAACAGAACGTTAGAAAAGAAATCGATCTTAACAAGTCTACAGTAGAAGTAAAAGATGATAGTAAACTAACTATAGACACAAATTCATTTTCTTTTAAACACAATAGTTTTGACGCTATTATTTCAGAGATTAATACCAAGACAGATACATTTACCACTATTGCTTTAAACCAAGCCAATCTTTCAGAAAATGAATATGTTAATGTTGGCGGTGTTATTGTACCGATATCTAATACTACAAATCCGCAAACAACACACCTGTCTTATGTATTAAGAGCTAGAAAACAAGGTTTTTTCGGCTTAAACAGAGGGTATGTTTCATTTCAAATACATGTAGAAAATACATCATGGACTTTAACTAACGCTATTATTTCCGGAACAACAAGTTCAGGTTCTCATACCGAAAATATTAGCGCAGTATCCGTAATTAATAACAAGATTAATTTACCTCGTTTTTTTAGAAATAAAATACAAGGCATTAGCAATCTAAGTATTCAGATTTTCTTTTCTAATGGTAGAGAAGCAACCTTACAATTAAATGCCATTGCAATTAATAGACCGTACACAGGAATCCTTAGATTAAAACCAATTGAAATATCAGATAATCCAAACGAACCAGCATCTGGTACTAGAGAACATTTTGGATTAAAACGCTTAGGTGTTGCTGAGTATATGAAAGTTACACAAAGTGTGCACGCTTATGTACCCGGAGAAGTTTCTAATATAGAAAACGTAATGGCTAGTGAGCTAAGACATAAGTCTATTAACGAATTAACACGTACGGAAGACACGCTTACTACTACAAAATCTCAAGAAGTAGAAAAAGTATCAGACACCACTAAAGTAAATCGAGCAGAAATGCAATCCGAAGTTATTAAGGAATTAGATAAACAACGTAGTTTTCAAGCACATGCTAACTTCTCATACAATTCTGGAGTTTACAGGTTTGATACTGGTGCGGCTTATGCAAGTACTAATTCTCAATACACAAGTAACAGACAAGCAGTAACAAAATCGCAAGAAGTTACAGAAAGAGCTATGGAGCGTGTACAATCAAAAATTTCTGAAGAGCGAATAAGTAAAATTATTCAGGAAGTATCTCTAACTAATGTACACGAGTACGATAATAGAGGTAAGGAAGGTGTTACACCTAAGCACATTACAGGTGTCTATAGATGGGTAGATAAAAAAATGAAAAATCAAATTTACAACTATGGTAAACGTGCCATGTTTGAATTTATGATACCTGAACCTGCAAAACTACATCGTTTAGCTGTTGCAACATCAGAACATACACTAACAGCTCCCGTAGATCCTAGAAAAGCACCTGCTCCACACAACATGAGCAATGCCACAACAGCTACAAAACAATTGTTAGCGTATTGGGCAGATAAGTATGGTGTGCAATTAACAGCAGAACCTAAAAATAAGCAACAAACACATAATGTACCAGGAGCTCCGCATAACAAACATGATTTTCATCATAATGCAGACATAGAAATTTTACAAGATTATACAGGTAAATCTGCTATTTTAGAATGGAATTATAGTAAAGAACAACATAGAAAAGGCTTTAGAAAAAGACGAGCACATTTTAACTTTTCTAACCTTAAAGGCGGATTCTTTAATAGTAACACTAAAGACCGATCTAAAAGCGGAGCAAATACAACCACAGGTTTAAATGTTGCCAATACATACAACTATAAAGTAAGCGGAAGAAATGTAAAAAACTTTAATGTTACTATAAAATTAAATTGCGAACCCTCTCAAGCTTTAGTAAATGCTTGGAAATTAGAAAACTTTAATACCATTATTGAAGCGTATCAAACCGCTTTAAATGCACATAATGAAGAAGTAGCTAGAATTGAAGCTGAACAAGCAGCCAAAGCAGCAGAGCAAAAAGATGCTTTAGGTAATTTTTACCGCATAACAGAAGCTAATATTATTAAACATAATTGTATTGCTTACTTATTGCAAAATTATTTAACCACCTTAGGACAAGACTTTACAGATGGCGATAAAATGCTTAATTTTAAAGTTAATCTTAGCGAAGGCTTAGATGAATATACTGCCAAAGCCAAATTTTTAGAGCAAGCTTTCGAGTGGACTATTATGGATTATACATTCTACCCTTATTTCTGGGCAGACCGCAAGCAGTGGCAAGACATGTATTTATCTGAAAACACAGACCCCTTGTTTAGAAGCTTTTTACAGGCAGGGATGGCTAGAGTTGTCGTTACTGTAAAACCAGGCTTTGAAGAAGCAGTACAGTATTTCTTAGAAACAGGAAAAGTATGGCTTGGTGGTGAAACCCCTGTAATTGGCGACCCATTATACATGAGTATTACACAAGAGATGCAAGAGCCAACAGGTGTACCACAAGGTAATTACTGGATTACTAGAATACCAACGACACTTACCATTTTACAGGCTAAATCCGCAGGATTAGAGGTAGACAAAGCACTACCAATATTCCCAGAAAATGAACCTGAAAATTGTGAAAATCCAGAGCTGTTAGAAACAGAAACCTCTTTTACTTTAGATGATGTACAGTTATCATCTACTGGTACAGGAGACACGACACTAAACTCTAATTAATTAATCCATTAAAAAGGTGGTGTCTTTTACACCACCTTTTTATTAACTCTATAAGATATGACAACTATAAAATTTCATAAAACGCCTAATTCTGGGTTAAAGAAAAATCATGTAGATATAGAAAGTCACAAGGTTAATAGATTAGGAATTTCGTCTAACACTCCAGATTGCAAGTATGTAAACAGTTTTATTTCTAACACACCTATTAATGTAAAAAAATTGATAAGCCATTTAAGCTCCGCTTATTTTGAAGAGAAAAAATTCGAAGCGTTAAACTATCGAGATAATGCCGCTATCGCTAAAAAATATAGGGAAGAAATCATAGAAGCTAGAGCTGTAAAAAAGGACAACCTTGTAGTTGCTCAAAATAAAATATTTAAAAAGCAACCATCAGTTACAAAAAAAGAGCTCTCTAAAACCATAGAAAATCTATACTATAATATTTTATCTAAAAGCTTATCGTTAAATACAACAGTATGCTATATAGATAATGATAAACGTAAAAACGAGCATAAAGTATATATAGACTACAAAGACAAAACAATTACCTATGGCTATAATATATATTACAAAACCTCCGAACAAAGTACTAAACGTAAAGCAATACTATTAAAAACAAGTAGCGTAGCAGTATTATCTTTCTTTATAGGAAAAGTATATGGACAACAAGAAGTTAAAAAAATTCAAGATGCTATATACGATACGTTTATAAAAGAACTTAAAAACACTAAAAATGTAGAAACATTAGTGTTTTTATATAAAAACCTACCTAACTATATAAAACAAGGTTATAGCACAGAAGATAATAAAGATAAAAAACCGCATAAACTTCCTGACGAATTACTCTGGAAGCATTTTTTACTATTTGTCGATTATGATAAAGGATATAAAGATGCAAGTTATTATGTCATGTATCTCATGTCGCTTATAACTCCAAAATTTTGTATAACAAAATTTGTAAAAGACCAAGCTCTGGTTATAAAAGTGTACAATGGATTAGATGACAGAACACCCATAAACGAATTCTTTGGAGTCTATAAATTGTCTGAAACATTTAGCATAGGTAATAATACATTAGAACCAACTAATAGAGACCTTTTTGTAACACTTATTAATGCTTACATCCAATTATACGAAGGTGATTCTGAAATTGCTGTTTTTGAACCTTCTGGAGCACATTTCCACCAAGGCATTACAAAAGGATATCATGATGACTATAGCTACGAATTAGAATATAAGTTAGATAGTAATATTGCCTTTTCCAACTCTGGAGATAATAAAAACAAAGTAAAATTATCCAACTATTGGAAAATTATAGAAGACCACGGCGAAGCATTTAATCAAGATGGTAGTGTTAGCACTGTATATAATGTGCGCAGAGGTTATAATGAGATACCAGAATATTACAATCCACTAGACATTGTAAAGTTTACACAATATAACGATAAAGGTGAAGCCGTAACAATTAATGTCCCTGTACTGTTTGTAAAATATGCTTCAGATGTTAAAGAATGGGAGAAAGTTAATGAAGGGATTCGCTTAGGAGTTGATGTATTAATGATTATTGCTGGCGTAGCCACCTTAGCTTCTGGAGTTGGTTCGCTTATGCTATATGCTACTATAGCAGACTTAGGTTTAGCAACTACCGATATTATAATACAAAGCGAAAAAGATACTATAAAGAAATCTAAAAAAGGAAAAGAATTTTTAGATAATTGGGAACAAATATATAATATAGGCGGTTTAGTTACTTTTAGTCCTGTCGCTATAAAAGCAGTGGCAATCTATGGGCCAAAAATGCTAAGTTCGGGAGCAGAATTATTACAAGTAACAGGTAAAACCATTGTAGATCTTAAACTTCATAAAAAGGTAAAAGATTTAACAACTAAGGCTATACATAGCATAGAAATATCTAACTTTAACAAAACGGGGTTAGAGATATTAAAAAAAGGTTTTACTTCTATCCCTGAGTTAAGAGGCGCTATTAAATTACAAGAATTAGGTGTTATATTTGCTAAAGGCGGGAATGATACGGTTGCAGTTATTTACAAGAATGTCGCAATTGTTAGCGGTAAAATAAAAGAAGTTGGAGTAAAGTTAAGTACTGCTATAAAAAAGCTTAGAGGTAAAACCTTAGAAAAGTATCTAGATGACCTTGTTGAAGTAGCACTAGATAACATAAAAGGTAAAGGACTCTATGGAGGTAAAATATTATCGAAAGCAGATTTAGATTTATGGGCAAAAAACTTATTAGAAAAATATGGCACAAAAATAGAGAGAGTTGATAACTTTGATAAACCAGGTATATTAGCGCAATTTGATGCTAATACGAATACTATTAGATATACAGATGATGTTACGGAATATTTTATGTTACATGAATCGTTTCATGCAGAAGAAATGTCTATAATAGGTAAAACAGAGTATGTGAATAATGCTGCCTTAGAAGGGGTCAAATTTCCAAATGAGTATAGTGATTTAAACTTAATTCGTTCATATAAGAGAGAAAAATATGTACACGACAGAATTATTGAAGAGGCTAAAAGACACGGAATTAATCTTGAAGAATTGCAACATAATTTTATGCATTTAGATTACTTCTATATACTAGAATTAGAAAAGAGAAATATAAACATTTCAAAAATAAACATAACAAACACAAAATAAAATGACTGAATCAGAAATAATAAATAAGGTAAAAGATTATTTAATAGCTACCAACCGTTATTCTAATCAAGAATTACGATATAATGGAATTCGCAAAAATGCACCATTATCTGATGGAACATTCAAAGATTTACATATGGTTGTTTATGACTCATACTCTACTAAAAATGATTCATTATCACATTTTCCAACAATGGTAACTTTAGATGTTGAAACAGGTAAATTGGAGTTTATTTTATCTAAAAATATTTTGGATAAAATAGAAGAATAAAAGTGGCTTTTCTTTTTTATTATTTAATGACTCATGAACTGTTTCATACAGAAGAAATGTCTAAAATAGGTAAAACTGAGTATCTTAAAGATGCTCCGTTAAGAGGAACTGAAATAGATGACTATACACCAGAAAATTGGATTAGATTATATAAAAGAGAAAAATACGTTTATGATAAGTTAGTAGAAAATGCTAAAGCTTATAAATTAAACCCACAAGAACTAGCAACTCCTCCTTTTGGGCATGCTTTTGGGTATTTTGATACATATGTAGTTTTTCAATTAGAAAAAAGAAATATTCCTATACCAAAAATTTAAAATTATGATAGAACAACAATTAGAACAACAATTAGAACAATTTTTAAAAGAAAATAATAGGCAATATTATGAAGGCTCTATTAAATATAAAGCCTTAAGAAAATCAGGAACTCCAGAAGGCATTATAAGAAACCTTCACATAGTTTCATATATGGTTTCTATTTCTGACCAACCTTATGATGGAGACGGATTCTATTATGCCCATTTCGATGAAACAAAACATCATTTAGTTTATATTTTAGGACCTCAATCTACTGAAAGAATAGGTGAATAAATACATCAGAGCTGTTAGATGATAAAAGCTATGCTAGAATCGAAAAAAATGTACCCCTATAAAAGACTGAGCAACTAAAAATATATGATTAATAATATTAAATCAAAATTAGAACAATTAGGGTATTACGTATCAGTTAAAAGAGAAAACAAGTGGTTACAAATAGAAACCAAGGACACATCTGACCTAGAAGAACATGTAGATGATAGTCCTTATAAATCAATCCCTATTAAAGATTTCAACCCTTTTTATATTAAAAAAGTAGAATCAAACATTAAGTTAACTTATTTTCCAGAAGGTATGTTAACCTACGAGAAAGAATTTGATAATGTAGATGAATTAGTAGAATTTATTAAGATTGAAATACAGTTAGAGTAGTCCTCCATAAATTTAAAAGCTACTACTATTTTGCTTCCAAAGTTGCTTATTATCTTCTTTAGTATTATTAAACTTATACCTATAACAATGTTTATCTATTGGACTTTGATAGCTACAATGCTAAAAAGATCAAAAATTTCATCTAGGCAATTTTCTTTAGGTTAGGTGTTCAGTAATTTATATTTAATTTTATTTAACAACATGATTAATCTGGTACTATAACGTAAAATATTTATATTTTCATAAAATCTTCGTTTAAAATCTTTTCTAAATAAAACAACAACTCTTCTGCATTTTGTTTAGTAAATACAATTGGTGGTTTTATTTTTAATACATTATGATCTGGCCCATCTGTACTCATTAAAATACCATGATCTTTAATTCTATTTGCTAGATATTCTGTTTGTAATGCTAATGATTTCTTATTACTGTCTACTAATTCTATTCCTAAAAATAGCCCTTGCCCACGAACGTCTCCTATAATTGGAAAATCATTTGATAGTTGCTTTAATTTAGATTTTAAAAACTCACCAACTTCGTAAGCATTCTTTTGTAGTTTTTCACGTTTTACTGTACGCAACACTTCGGTTCCTATGGCACAAGATACTGGATTACCTCCAAAAGTATTAAAGTACTCCATTCCGTTTGCAAAAGCATTAGCCACTTCTTTAGTGCATGCAACTGCTGCCAAAGGATGACCGTTTCCTAATGGTTTTCCTATTGTTACAATATCTGGAGTTACATTATGCAATTGAAACCCCCAAAATGTTTTCCCCATTCGGCCGCATCCTGTTTGCACTTCGTCTGATATACACAATCCGCCTACTGCTCTTATTTTTTTGTATGCTTTTGCTAAGAACCCTTCTGGTAGTTCTATTTGTCCTCCACACGAAATAATTGGCTCAATAATAAATGCTCCAACTCCTCGTCCTTTTGCATGTACTATATCTATCTGTTTCTGTACTTCTTCTACGTATTTATTCGCAGCATCATCTCCTGTATATTTTCCTCTAAAAGTATCTGGTAATGGAAAAATATGAGTATGCTCTGGAGCTCCCTGCCCTCCTTTTCCATCAAATTTATAGGATGATATATCTATACACATATTTGTATTTCCATGATAACCTACCTCTGATGCAATAATATCTCGTTGCCCTGTTGATGCTTTTACCATTCTAATGGCTAATTCATTAGCTTCACTACCTGAATTAACAAAATGCAAAACATTAAGTTCTGGCGGCAAGGTTTCTATAAGTTCTTTGGCTAATTCGTTAATATTTTCATGTAAATAGCGCGAATTTGTATTTATAAGCGCCATTTGCTGCTGTCCTGCTTTTACTACCGAAGCGTGTTCATGACCTACATGTGCAACATTATTTACTGTGTCTAAATATTTTCTTCCATATTGGTCCATTAAGTACTGTCCAGCACCTCGTACCATTTTTATTGGTTTTTTATACTGTAAACTTAAACTCTTACCTAGGTGTTGTTTTCTGTAAGTTATTAATTCTTTATTACTAGTTGTTTTTTGATGTTGAAGTGCCTCTAATTTAAACAACAGATTTGGGTTAGGGCAAATACTTTTCCAAATTTCTATCTCACTTAAATACGTTACACCTGGATAATCATCTGTATAATTAAACAATGAAAGCATGATTTGAAAGTGTAAGTGTGGTACCCAACTTCCATTTTCTATTGTATTACCCAACTCAGCTATTTTATTTCCTTTTTTTACATGGTCACCTAGTTGATATTGTGTTGCGCTTGCTACAGTTAAATGCCCATATAATGTATAAAATGTTAAATTATCTATATCATGTTTTAAAACTAGCAATCCACCATATTCTTTATACTTAGAGTTATCTACTGCTATAACGACTTCTCCATCAAAAAGCGCATGTACTGCTGTATATTCTGGCAACCAATAATCTACACCTAAATGAATCGATCTACTCTCTCTTCCATTATTTCCTATTGTATCGTATTCTGTTGAAGTGTATAGTGGTCGAGGTTCTAGGTAACCACCTGCAATAACTTTATTAGGTATCTTTTTTTGAAGCTGATTTATTTTAAGTTGAAACAACTCTAAATCATTAAAGTCTTCTTGATGTCCTACCCATTTACTAGATACGCTTAAATCTAAAAGAAAAGCTTCATCATTATTAATTGTAGGAAACAGTTTTGAAAGTTTAAATTGATTCTCACTCGCCCATTTTTGAAATTGTTTTTCTTTTGGATGCGCAGTAAAACCACAAGCGTTTCTAAATGCGTATTCTGCAAATTCTGGGTGTATTCTGCTCCATTTTTTTAACACTTCCCAAGCGGGCTTTTCTGAAATTAATAAGTAAGTGTTATCTGGCTCTTTTTGTTTATTTATAGCTGATTTTGTAACCGAAATAACCAATCGCATTGCAATAGTTATATATAAATACTTCAACTCTTCTTCTTGTAATGAAAAAGTAGAATGATAGCCTTTTACAATAGGTAGTGCTGCTTGCAACGGATTATTATGGTGCATTACACAATAAGCACAACTAATAGCTAAATCGTTTATAATTTGGGTATGTATAGCATCTCCATAATCTATAGCTGCTTTTACGACAGGGTTTATTAATGTATTAGATACAATTATATTATTGTCATTAGCATCATTATGAACAACTGCTTTTCTAAGTTTAGAGTAAGTGTCTTGTACTGTCTCGAATTGTTCTTGAAAAGAGGATAACATCTTTTTTTCTTCTAGCGAGAATAAATTCAAATATTCTTTTGTCCATAACGATTGTGCAATATCCCACTCAAAATTACGATGTGCTTCTGCGTGATTAAATCCTTGTAATGCTTTTGTAAGTAACCCACACTGTTCACCTAAACTGTAACGTAAGTCGTCTAGTTGCGGATTTACATTACTCCAAACCCTTCCTGATACCCAAGTTAATAAACGAACTTTTCGCTTACGTCCTTTATGATCCAGAATTTCAGAAATTGTATTTCCGTTTTTATCTTTTATTACTTTTGGTGCTATTAGTTTTTTTCCATTTTTTTCAACAAATTGTAGTAACTGTTGTTGAAAGTTTAGGTAATTTTCGTTTTCATCTGGTCGTGATATTTTTAAAATATAACCGTCTCCGTTTTCAATTTTTATTCTAAAATTAAAATCTACTTCTCCTAGAAGTTCCAAAGCTTTTCCTTTTATACTAAAAAGCTCGTAAAGAACATTTTCTGCTTGAGCTGTTGTTATTTGCAAATTTTTATAATTCATTACTTATACGGTATTACTCTTTAGTTTTATAACGGTACAACTTACTCAATTGAATAAAGTGCTTTTCTGTTTTGTCTTTAAATGGAATTATGTAAAAACTATATTGATGCGTTTTATTTCCTTTAAACTGGTAATTTTCTTGAGGTTTAGAATACCAACTATCGTCTCCCGCCAAACCTCGCTGCCCTAAATCTATATTTAATTGCACCAGATCTTTTTCCTTAATATCTGTAGTGTGCTTGCTTTTATTAGAGTTTTTATAATCTAGTCCAGCAGTAGTATCAAAATCTTCATTTTCCATGTGGAGTGCACTAAAACTTAATACGTTTGTATTGCCTGCTACAAATAGCACTCCATTATTTTCATTATTTGAAACCGCTATCCATCTTACATCTGTTTTATAGCCATTATCTTGTGGCCTAATGTATGGCACATATTGCTCTTTTACTTTAGAAGTGTACAGATCTACAAAGGCAGACACTTTTCTGTCTTGGTAATTCTCCCATGGCCCACGACCAAAATAGCTTAAATTTCCGTAGTTTTTAGGAGTTTGCATTCGCATACCAATTCTAGGTATATCTCCTTTATAATTAGTTTTATTCAACTTGTTTTCTATATAAACCACACCATTTCCTTGAATAGTATAACTCGACTGAAATGTCGTTTCTACAGCTGGCAGCTTATATATTACATTCACAATAACATTTGAGGCATCATCGTATTTATATTCTAGCTTACCCAGTACAGTATTAAGCGAAGCTGCTTTCCATGCTATGTTATTTTTATCCATAGCATTACCAAAATCATTATCTGTTACTGCTCGCCAAAAATTAGGTTTGGGAGCTTTTCCCGTTTTAAAAATCTCTGTTTTTTGAAATTTATATGTATTAATTATTCCTGTTTTTTTAGAGAACACAATATTTACATCTTCATTAGAAATAATGATGTTATCATTTTCTTCTTTTACAGTAAGTGCTTGTTTTGCTGGAAGTAATTTATTTCGTTTTTCTTTAAATTTAGATGTTAGGGCAATTTGCTCATGGGCTACTTCAAAATTTTCTAATAGTAATCCCCATTTCTTTTTAGTTTTTGCTGAAATCTCTACAAAATACTCTGTATTATCTTTAAAATCTATAGCTTTTAATGGTATACGAATAAGTTTACCTGTATGTGTTTCTACATTTATATCTTCAATTTTAATTTCCTGCAATACTTTTCCGTCTGCTTTTATTTTCGCAGAAAAGTTAAATTGATTTAAATTAGTGAAGTCGTATAAGTTTTCTACTAGCACACGTAATTCGTTATGTTTATTAATTCCTTTTTGTTTAAAATTAATAAATTCATGCACCTTTTTAACTTCGTATAACGCGGGTTGTGGTGTTCTGTCTGGGAACACAATACCGTTATTTAAAAAAGTATTATCGGTAGGCATATTGTTTCCGTAATCTCCTCCATAGGCATAGAATCGCTCTCTTTTTTTATTAGTTTTCCAAATGGATTGATCTACCCAATCCCATATAAAGCCTCCTTGTAAATTATCGTATTGCTCAATAATGTCCCAATAATCCTGAAAGTTCCCTGTGCTGTTGCCCATTGCATGTGCATATTCGCTAGGTATAAAAGGACGATCGGTTTTAGAACACCCAATTTCCTTAAATCTTGCTGGTGATGGGTATTGCGGAACTATTATATCTGTATTACTATCCATATCGTACAAACTACCATCGTAATCCTTATAAGGGCGCTCGTATTGCACTGGCCTTTTAGTATTATCGTTTACTTTTATAGCATCATAGCCTTTAAAAAAGTTAACACCATTACCTGCTTCATTACCCATAGACCAAATAATAACTGAGGGGTGATTTCTATCTCGCTTAACCATACGTACCATTCTGTCTACATGAGCTTTCTCCCAATTAGGTTGTTTTGCTAAAGAGTATTTACCATAATACATGCCATGAGATTCTATATTAGCTTCATCTACCACATATAAACCATATTTATCGCATAATTCGTAAAAACGTCGTCCTCTTGGGTAATGACTTAGCCGTACTGCATTAATATTATTTTCTTTCCAAAGTTTTATGTCTTTTAAAATAAGCGCTTCAGACATTACATGGCCTGTTTCTGGGTCTGTTTCTTGAGTGTTTACGCCTTTTAATGTAATGCGTTGTCCGTTTACTAAAAGCAGTCCGTTTTTAATATCGACCGACCTAAATCCTATTTCTCTTTTTGTTACTTCTAGTACTTGTCCGTTTTTATCTTTTAACGCTATAATTAGCGTATATAAATTAGGATGCTCGGCACTCCATTGTTTTACATTAGGTATGTTATTAAAAAAAGAAACGCTTTGTTTGCTCTTTTTCTTAGCAGAAAAGCTCTTTTCTTCTGAGGTTATTTCATTTTGTTTTTCGTCTAATAACTTATATGATAGTTTTCCTTTTTGCGCTTTTAACAAATGATTCTTTAAAGCTACCGAAAGTTCAAAAATGCCATTTTTATAGCTTCCATCTAAACTAGATGTTATTTCAAAATCCTGAATACGTAATTTAGGCTGTGCATATATGTATACTGAGCGTTCAATACCGCTAATTCTCCAGAAGTCTTGACATTCTAAATACGAACCATCTGTCCATCTAAAAATTTGAATAGCTAAACTATTTTCGCCTTCTTTTATAGCTTTTGTAATATTAAATTCTGAGGGTAATTTACTACCTTGAGAGTAGCCTATGTATTGGCCATTAAGCCACACAAACCCTCCCGATTTCATTGCTCCAATATGTAAAAAGGTTTCTTTATTTTTCCAACTTTTATCTATGGTAAAGTTACGTCTGTAAGAGCCTACAGGGTTATACTTATTTGGCACATCTCCAGGCTTTTTAGGGTAATAGGTATCTACTAACTCCATATCGTCTGCAACGGGCGCCTTATAGTCTGCAAACTCATATTGATGATTAACATAAATAGGAATCCCAAAACCTTCTACTTCCCAGTTTGAAGGTACTTTTATATCATCCCAATGTGAGACATCTATTTTAGGGTCTATAAAAGCAGTTGGCCTATCTTTGGGGTTTCTTACCCAATTAAATTTCCAAACACCGTTTAAAATCTGGTAATATTCTGGTCTAGCATTAAATAGATTTTCGTATGAGTTATATGAGCTAAAAGAGGCGTGAGCGTCTAATTTATTTTCTTGAATAACTTGTTCGTTTTCTATATAATATCTATAGTTTTTTATAGGATCTTTTTCTTGACTAAATGATATCAAGCATAAAAAAAGAGTTATTACAAATCCTGTTGTTTTAACCATTGTTTTCGTTCATTAATAACATAATAATATGGGCTGCACTCCAGCTAAAATTGTGCGCGTGTAATCCTTTTCCTGTTAGTGGGTGGTAATTTTCTCGAATAGCAGTGCCTTTTTCCAGTAGTCCTTCTGCTCCTTTTAAAATTTGCACTGTAGCCTTATCTGCATCTTCATTGTATCCGTAATTACGTAATGCTTTTACTCCAAAATAGGCTTGATCCAACCAATTTGGACCTCGCCAATACCCTTTTAATGGGTCGAATTTTGCATGGTCTGCACTCATTGTTTGAAAAGGAACTTTGGTATAAAATTTTGTAGTATCCATCATTTTAATTCTCACTTTTGCTGCTTGCTCTTTGGTTGCTGCTTTAGCCCAAAGCACTGTCCAACCTTCACTTCCTTCTCCTTTTATAAATTGAGTTCCTTGTAAATTAGTATCGTAAAACCAACCGTCTTTTTTATCGTAAAATTGTTTCTGAATTTTTGTTTTTAAAATACTTGCTTCGTTTATTAATCTTTTGGCTTCTTCCTCTTTTTTTAGTTCTGTTGCTAATTGTGCCAAATACAATTTTTCTGCATATAAGTACGCATTTAAATCAACAGATTCCTGATCTAGAGAATATGCTTCTTCACTATTTTTAAGAATTTTAGAATTATCAAATCTAATAGCGTTATCCATACCACTTTCCCATTTTGCAGCTATTAAGCTTCCATCTGTAGAGCCATATTCGCATAGCCCATCTTGGTCATGATCTCGCTTATTATACCACCAATTATGGTAATTAATAAGTTTAGGGTATATGTTTTGTACAAAAGCTATATCCTTATCTTTTTCATAAATTTTAGCAACCGCCCATGCAGATAATGGTGGTTTGGTATTTCTATAATTATGTGCTTCTATAGTAGTATCTCTATAGACACAGTCTACAACAAAACCATCTTTGTTTTGGAACTCGAACATTAATTTAATTTGTTGTTTTGCTAAATCTGTATTGTAATAAGATAGCCCCACACTATGCTTCCATGAATCCCACGACCAAAAACCATTAAACCACGTATAATGGTAACTAGGAAATAATCCTTCGTATTTAATTTCTCCTGTAGGAATACGCCAATTATTTTGCAAAGTTACGTGTGCTTTAGATAGCACTTGGGCGTATTCATTATTTTGAAATTGCTTCTTTCTGTTTTGTATGAGGGTTTTTAACTGGTTGTTTTTTTCTATTCTCCTTTCTAATAACAATGTGTCGAAATCTAGAGTTAAACTCGTTTTCTGTTCTTTTTGCCAAGAGTACTCTGGGAAAATAAAACTCTGATAAACAGTAAACTCTTTTGATGTATTAGGTTTTAATGTTTCGGTTACTTTATTAGAGATATAACCGCTACCTGTTACACTTATATTAATTTCTTCGGGAAAAACAACATGCCCAATAGCTTCCGTTTTAGACGATTTTGTAATTAATTCATTCTTATGCTTTGAAAGTTTTAATGAATCGGCTAACAGCTTATTATTTCTAAAACTATATTTTAAGTCTATTATAGATTTACTTTTATTAGTTATAATCGTTTTTATTGCTGCTGTGTGCCCCGAAATAAATACTAGTTGTTGTTGCAACTCTATTTTTTTTGAGTGGTATGTTTGTTCTAAATGACTGTTATAACTTTTTATTTTATGCGAAATCCATTTTGTGTTATCTATAACTAAGTTTGTTAATGCACTGCTACTCCATATTCCATTTTGTTGCGTCATTAAAAAAGGTCCCGTAAAACCCGTTATGTTTGTTGAATCTGGAAAACTATATGCAAACCATGCGCCTTGATCGGAGAACATTAAACCATTTTTATCGAACTTATGCTTAGGTGTTATTTTATAATTAAGTAAGTTATTTTGTGTTTCTAAGTATTTAAAAGATGTTTTATTGTTGTCAATGTTTTTTTTGCCGTTACAGCTTGCAAAAAGACATACTGTTATTATTAGTAAAATATAAGTGTTTTTTATCATCTTTTAATTGAATTATCCATTGAACGCTTGCTACTTTTTAGTTTTAATTCTTTCTTTTTTATAACTCTTATTAAATTTCTGTCACCAGGAATAATAAAAAACACCACCTTTTCTATAGAAAAGTCATTAACTAAGTCGCTAATTTTATTTTTTAATGTAATACCATTTTCTTTAATAAGAATTATACTTATAAAACAAATGTATTTTTTTTACCCGAAACAAACTAGTAGAGACTAGTAGCTTTTATTATTTTCGAATTATCCTTGTTAATGTAAAATGTATTAACTGTAACTAATTAGTATAGATAAAGGTTAAAACTAAAAGTAGTTTAACATTTCTTGCAGTTGCGAAGGTGTTTTACCAGTCTGCTTCTTTATAAAGATGCTAAAATTTGAAGGACTGTCAAAGTTATAGTTATAAGCAATTTCTTTAAAACTCAATTGCTTAAAAACTAAATCTCTTTTTATATTTAGTAATAGAATATTATGAATATACTTTAAAGGCGTCATACCTAACTGAGATTTTACAATTAGGCTTAATTTTTTTGAAGACATATTTAAACACTCTGCATAGCTGTTAATTGTATATGTATTTAAGTGTTTCTCTACTAAATCTATAAACTTTATTATGTTTTTATCGGTTAAGAGGTGTTCCTTGTTTTGATTTTCGGAAACATCCTCTAAAGCATATAAAAAACTAGATAATAAATGTATAGATCGTTCTTTATAAAACCTACCTTTACTTTTCTGCAAATTTCTAATCGTTTTTAATAGACTCATAAAATAACGTGAGTGCTCTAAATGCTCTTCAAAGACAGAAGTTACTCCTACGTGTAATTTTAAAGAAGATAATGTCATTAAAAAAACATCAGGCAAAATCATTTTATCTGTAAACTGAATCAGTAAACCATCTGCATTAGAGTCTCGTTTTAACAAATGGATTTGTTTAGGCTTAATAACGTAACAGCTATTCGCCTTAATAGGCACTTTTTTAAAGTCTATAATTTGAAAACCACCACCCTCTTCAAAGAACAAGATTTCATAATAGTTATGACGATGAATAGCATTAAAATTATAATCATTTTTATGCGAAATATCCTCGATATTAATATCATACAAGGTATTCAAGTTATATAACGGTATATTCTCTTTATTCAACACAAGCCCAAATTCATAAGTAAAACGCCTTTTTTAATAACTGCAAACATACAGTTAGAAAATATCTTTGCTCTTATAAAATTAAACATAAAAAATGAAAAAAACCGTTTTAACATGTATTGCATTAATGGTACTAATTATATCTGTAAATGCACAAACTAATTGGAAAGTAGATAATTCTCATTCTTCAATTACATTTTCAGTATCTCATTTTGCTATTTCTGAAGTAACAGGGCACTTTGAAGCTTTTAATATAGACGCAACAACTACAAATGAGCAATTTGAAAAACCAATGTTTAAGGTTTCTATAGAGGCGACTACGATTAATACAAACCAACAAAGTAGAGATAACCATTTAAAATCTCCAGACTTCTTTAATGTAGAAAAGCATCCAACTATTACCTTTAATAGCAGCTCGTTTAAGCAGTTAGAAAATAACAAATTTGAAACAAAAGGAAATATTACAATAAATGGTATAACTAAAGCAATTGTTTTTACAGGCAAATTAAATGGAGTTATAAAAGATGATCGCAGCGGAAAATATAAAGCTGGTCTAAAACTAACAACAACTATAGAACGTGAAACGTTTAACTTAGGGAATGGTATGAGTCCAATAGGGAAAGAAGTTGAAGTTACAGTAAACATAGAGATGAATGCCCAATAATACACACAAAAAAA
Organism: Pontimicrobium sp. MEBiC06410; assembly: GCF_053601615.1. NCBI lineage: Bacteria > Pseudomonadati > Bacteroidota > Flavobacteriia > Flavobacteriales > Flavobacteriaceae > Pontimicrobium > Pontimicrobium sp. MEBiC06410. The sequence continues at coordinate 60,735 of NZ_JBSHNT010000149.1, read as the reverse complement.
CGCATAATTCCCCCTTAGCTAATTAATTTTAGTGAACTTCTCAAGGCTTATTTCTAGCCTTGGGAATTTCATATTTAAAACATGCTTATATAAAGTGATTAACACTTAAAAAGACCATAAATGGCAAAAATAACTAATAGAAGCTTACACAGAGACTTGGCTTTTTTCTATGTCGGATTAATTATTGCTTTCTCTATATCTGGAATTGTATTAAATCATCGAGAAGATTGGTATCCTATGAATTATACATACGAAAGCAAGCCATTTGAATTTAAAAATCTATTAAAAGAACAGCAACTTACTAACAATTATCTTAAAAGCAAAACCGAGACCTTAGGAGAATACGATGGGCATAGAGTAAGAGATGGTAAGCTACGTATATACTTTAAAAATAATGCCATTTTTGATGGAGATATAAAAACAGGAAAAGGTACTATAGAATACAAACGTAAAGTGCCAATAATTGGCCACACTATGTATTTACATAAATCTACTAATAGCTTTTGGGTATGGTATTCAGATATTTTTGGAATAGCAATGTTAGTCATTGCAATTACAGGCGTTTTAATACCATTAGGAAAAAAAGGATTTAAAGGCAGAGGGTGGAAGCTAGCTGTCGCAGGCATGCTCTTCCCTATTATATTTCTTGTATTATTTTCATAAAATATTAAGCACTAATTTAAGCAGGGCTTTCTAAAACCAGCTATATATTTAATTCATATCATTGCTATCATGTATTAATTTCCTTCTTTATAACTCATAAAAAAGTTAATCCATATATTTCTCGCTAATCTCATTATTATAGGCTGTAAAGCAACCATCAATAAAACAATTAACACGTAAGTAGTTGTTAAACTAAAATTAAAAACTAAGTAAGACAACACAAAAACTAACCCTGCAAAAAACAACCCTACAGGATAACTAACATACATAGCTCCAAAAAAGAAAGATGGCTCAATCTTGTATTTAGTTTTACAATGGCTACAACGCTCTTGCATTTTTAATGTTTTATTTAAAATATATGGATTAGTTTCGGAGTACATACTCTCATTATGACAAACCGGACAATTACCCGTTAGAATACTATACAATTTTGTTTTTTTAAAAAATGCCATAACCTCTATTTTAATTTACAAATCACAAAATGCGATATGTAACATATTTCATTCTGCAAAACTATAACCTTACCCGTAAATAAACCTCATACATTTATCTCCATTTTTTGTACATTTAGGACATAATTACACCACATTGAAAACCATACCTATTTTAAACATAAAACAATTTAAGCAGGAGGAATCCTTACAGGACTTCTATTGTAACGACTTAAGTAAACATTTATAAAAAAATAAAGCAATTGTACACAAACCGCATAAACACAATTTCTTTTTATGTGTTGTATTCACTTCTGGCACTGGTAAACACGAAATAGATTTTAACACCTATGCAATTAAAACAGGCAGTGTCTTTTTCTTAAAACCTGGGCAAACGCATTATTGGACATTTAATAGTACCCCACAAGGCTATATTTTCTTTCATTCTCAAGACTTTTACGAGTTTTACTTCGCTAATAAAAAAGTAACTCATTTTCCTTTTTATTATTCCTATAAAAATCCACCACATATTATTTTAAATACAGACACTCTTTTTACGATTCAACTAAAGTTTAAAGAATTATACCTAGAATATTCTCAAAAAAAAGAATATGCAAAAGAAAAAATAATTAGCCTTATAGACATGCTGTATATAGATTTAACACGTGTTTATACAAAAAGCACTCCATCTGAAACCGTAATAACACCTAGTTATTTAAAAACATTGCGGCAGTTAGAACAAAATATAGAATTCCATTATAAGGAAAGCAAATCGGCTGCTTTTTATGCAAATATATTAAGCATTACTCCAAAACATTTAAATAGAATAACAAAATCTACTTTAAACAAAACAACAACCGAACTCATAACAGAACGCGTTTTACTAGAAGCCAAGCGTTTAATTGTTCACTCAAACAATTCTCTATCTAGCATTGCCGAATTATTAGGTTATGAAGACTACGCCTATTTCTCAAAAACCTTTAAAAAGCATACACAGATAACTCCTATACAATTCAAAAAGAAGTATCAACAACTTTAACAACTACCGTAATAATACTTTTTAATATTATTTTTAACAAATTCTTGTTAAGTAATAACTAAGTTTCCGACTGAAGTATTTAGATTTATATCTTAGCAAAAAAGTTATAACAAAATGTCAAAAACATATTACGACCCAGCAGACCTAAGGAAATTTGGAAAAATCACAGAATGGAGTGAAGATTTAGGCAACAAATTTTTTGAATATTACGGCAAAGTCTTTGAAGAGGGAGCTTTAACAGCAAGAGAAAAATCGTTAATAGCATTAGCAGTTGCACACACAGAGCAATGTCCTTATTGTATAGATGCCTATACAAAAGATGGTTTACAACGTGGCGTAACCAAAGAAGAAATGATGGAAGCCATACACGTAGGAGCCGCCATAAAAAGTGGAGCGACCTTAGTGCATGGTGTGCAAATGATGAATAAAGTGAATAAATTAGATGGGTAAATTAAAAACACAATCGCTTCAAAAAAGAGATAGCGATTTAGCAAGTAGTAATAGACAATTAGAAATACTGTCTAACGGTATTTTTGCCGATGGTGAATTACCTACTTTTAAAGATAAAATTGCAGAAACAGGACAATTCCCTTTAGTCCCTAAAAAACTAGAAATCCTTCAAATAAACCTAGGTTACATGTGTAATCAAGTGTGCGAACACTGCCATGTAGATGCAGGACCAGACCGAAAGGAAATTATGACGCGGGAAACCATGCAACAATGTTTGGATGTTATAAAAAAAACTGGCGCACACACTTTAGACTTTACAGGTGGTGCACCAGAAATGAATCCAGAATTTCGCTGGTTTGTTGAAGAGGCTTCTAAAGCAGGTATTAAGGATTTTATTGTACGCTCTAACCTAACCATTATTAGAGCCAACAAAAAGTATTACGATTTACCAGATTTCTTTAAAAAACATAATGTACATGTTGTGTCTTCTATGCCGCATTGGACTAGAGGCAAAACAGACAAACAACGTGGAGAAGGTGTTTTTGATATGTCTATAAAAGCCCTACAAGAATTAAATGAACGCGGTTATGGTATGCCAGACAGTGATTTACGTTTAGATCTGGTATATAATCCATCTGGAGCCTTTTTACCAGGCGACCAAATGGCTATGGAAAAAGATTTCAAAAAAGCCTTAATGGAAGACTTCGGAATCCAGTTCCATAATTTGTTTGCTATTACCAATTTACCAATCTCTAGATTTTTAGACTACTTAATAGCATCCGAGAACTACGAAGATTACATGTATTCTTTAGTAGAAGCCTATAATTCTGAAGCCGTTAAAAATGTAATGTGTACTAACACTATTTCTATAAGTTGGGATGGCTGGTTATACGATTGCGATTTTAACCAAATGTTAGACTTAAAAGTCGCTAGTAAAGTAAAACACATTAGCGAATACAACGAAGATTTATTACAAGACCGAAAAATAATTATTTCGCAACATTGTTATGGTTGCACCGCAGGCGCAGGAAGTAGCTGCCAAGGTGTAGTAGCATAACACAATACAGATATTAAAGTTTAGTGACCATTAAAACACATAATACAGCCATATTAGTTTTTGCAAACTCTGCAAAAACAGAAGGAATATACAAGCCTTTTAAACAGTCGGCTGAATTATTTAATGTCCTAAACGCCCAAATACAACATAAGGTAAAACAAACAGGATTACCCTATTTTATAATTTCTGAAAAACAGCAGCAAGGTCACAACTTTGGCACTCGTTTTACAAATGCTATACAATCTGTTTTTAATAAAGGATTCGACAATGTTATTACTATTGGTAATGATACGCCGCATTTACAAACAGCACACATAATTGCTGCTGAAAAAAAACTACAAAACACAGCATTAGTTTTAGGGCCTTCTTTAGATGGAGGATTCTATTTAATGGGAATTTCAAAAACACACTTTAACGCAGAAACGTTTTTAAATTTACCATGGCAAACAAGAGCATTACGCCAAACCATTTTAAAGTTAGTTGCGTTAAAAACCATAGACGTAGCGCTGCTAGAAACATTATCGGATATCGATTCAGTTTCAGATGCGAAAGCAATTCTTAACAGCCATAAAACACTATCTATTGCTGTAAAAGTAATATTACTATCTATTACTGCTTCAAAAAAAGAAGATCACAAACAACATGAAGGTATTACTAATCGTCATGTTTACAAACTATACTACAATAAAGGTTCTCCTTTAGTACTTTATACATAGCCTAACAAACAAGCTATTTAAGTACAGTTAAATAGTTATTGTCCGTTTTAAACCTTCGGCTGTACCCGAGAACACACACTTTTATTTTTATATAAATGAAACACATTTACTTGTGTGCACTATTACTAATATCTAGTTATAGCTTTGCACAAATTACTATTACTGGTACTGTTACCGGTGCTATTGATGGCGAAACATTACCCTTTGTAAACATTTCAACTAAAGATCAACAAGGTACTATTACAGATGATGATGGTAAGTACACTATAGAAGTTACATCTACAGAAGATCAATTACAATTCTCGTACCTTGGTTATAAAACACAAACCATAACTGTAGGAAACCAAACCACTATAAATATTAAATTAATAGAAGACACCTCTAGTTTAGACGAAATTGTTATTACAGCTTTAGGTTTAGAACGCGATACTAAAGAGTTAGGCTACGTTGTACAAAGCATAAAAGCAAAAAACGTAAACGAAGTTAAAGCCGTTAACTTTTTAGACAACTTATCTGGCAAACTTGCAGGCGTTACAATTTCTCAAGGCGCGACAGGCGTAGGCTCTTCTTCTAAAATAACCATTCGTGGCGAAGCCTCTTTCTCTAACAACAATCCACTATTTGTAGTAGATGGAATCCCTATAAACAACAACACCGTATTTAACTTTACTAACGAAGCAGCAGCAGGATTTCAAGAAGTCGATTTTGGTAATGGTGCCATGGAAGTTAATGCAGACGACATTGAAGAAGTCTCTGTATTAAAAGGGCCAAGTGCAGCCGCTCTATATGGCTCTAGAGCATCAAACGGTGTAATTATTATAAAAACAAAAGATGGTAAAAAATCTAAAGGTTTAGGTATTAGCATTAACACCTCTGTATTTATAGATTCTGCGTTTAGATTACCAGAGTTTCAAAACTCTTACGGACAAGGACAATCTGGAGCATTCGAGTTTGTAGATGGCCTTGGTGGTGGAACTAGTGATAATATTACTTATTCTTGGGGACCAAAATTAGACGCAGGTATTTTTATCCCTCAGTTTGATAGCCCAGTTGTTTTACCAAACGGCACCACTGTGCGTGGAGGAGATACAGCTTTATATAGTGGCAACCCTATTACTCCAACCGAATTACGCTCTAACCCAGACAATCTAAAAGACTTTTACAAAACAGGAGTAACTACTATAAATAACATTGCTATTTCTGATGCGTTCGACACAGGAGATTATCGTTTATCGTTTACCGATTTACGGAGCGAATCCATAATACCTGGTGTAAATTTAGACAGACAAACCGTCTCTGCTAAATTAAATTTTCAACCTACCGAAAAAACCACCTTTTCGTCAGCTATTGCTTATACAAACTCAAGTAGCGATAACAGACCTTCTAATGGCTACGGAAGCGAAAATGTAAATTATTCGTTAGTAGCTTGGGGACCTCGCTCGTTAAACATTGATAGTTTAAGAGACTACTGGCAACCAGGATTAGAAGGTGTACAACAATACTCTTTTAACTATACCTTTTTCGATAATCCTTTCTTTATACTACAAGAAAACAGAAACTCGTTCGAGCGTGATCGTATTTTTGGAAACATCGTCTTAAAACATGATTTCACAGACCATTTAAGTTTACAAATACGAACAGGAATGGATTATTCTTCGGAAAAAAGACAACTCCGCAGAGCCTTTTCTAGTAACCGCTTTCAAAATGGAGGTTACGCAGAACACGATGTGTTTTTTAGAGAAATTAATACCGATTTCTTATTAAACTATAACAATCAATTTGGAGATTTTAGTTTAGACTTCTCATTAGGTGGCAATCGTTTAGACCAAAAAGCATCTACAAAACAATCGCAAACCGTAAACTTAGCGCAACCTGGTATTTACAACTTAAATAATGCGGCATCACCTATTGAAGTCTTTCAATTTGAATCTCAAAAACGCATTAACTCTTTCTATGGTATCGCAAAGTTAGGCTACAAAAATGTCTTGTTTTTAGATATTACAGGACGTAACGATTGGTCTAGTACGTTAGCCACACCTTTCTCTGTAGATAACACCTCATTCTTTTATCCATCTGTCTCTACAAGTTTCGTACTATCCAATGCTACAGAGTTGCCAGATGTTATTTCATTTGCAAAATTAAGAGCTAGTGTAGCACAAGTTGGTAACGATACTAATCCGTACCAAACCACGGGAGCCTTTGTATCGCAAACCCCATTTAACGGGCAACCAACATTTAGCGACCAAAACTTTATCCCTAACGCGAATTTAAGACCAGAAAGCACCACATCTTACGAGTTTGGTGCTGATTTACGCTTCTTTAAAGACCGTTTTAAGTTCGATATCACCTATTACAATGCCACCACAAAAGATCAAATTATATCATTACCAATACCTATTTCATCGGGTTATGAACAACAAGTCGTTAACGGTGGAAAAGTAAAATCTAGAGGATTAGAAATTATAACAGGTATTACCCCTATTAAAACAGATAACTTCACCTGGAATACAACCTTTAACTTTGCAACCAATAAAGCGACCATTGAAGAACTCCCACAAAACGACGGCCGTTTAACCTTAGCCTATAGTAGAATTTACAATAGCCAAAACCAAACGGTTTGGTTTCAAGTAGAAGAAGGCGGACAAATTGGAGACTTTTACGGAACTGGCTATTTAAAAAATGAAAACGGACAATTTATAATAGATGAAAACGGACGTTACATTGCAGATAATAATCTACAAAAACTAGGGAACTATAATCCAGATTTTACTTTGGGGTGGAATAACGATTTCCGCTATAAAAACTGGAGTGCTAGCTTTTTATTCGATTGGAGACAAGGAGGAGAAATAGTATCTAGAACACGAGCTTTAGGAAACGTAGGCGGACAATTAGCAGAAACAGAATTTAGACCCGAAGAAGGGATTATTGCAGAAGGTGTAACACAATCCGGGCAACCGAATACAGTAGCCGTATCTGCCGAAAGTTATTACAGACAGTTTTATGACAGAAACCATGAAGAAAATAACGTTTACGATGCATCGTATTTAAAATTACGTCAATTCTCTATTGGTTACGACTTTACATTAAAAGAAGGCTTTTTAGGTTTAAAAGACGGCGGAAACATTAATCTGTCTTTAATAGGAAGAAACCTATTTGCTATTACAGAAAACCCACATTTCGATCCAGAACAATTAGCTGTACAAGGTACAGGGTTTATAAGTGGTGTAGAAGATATGAGTTATGCAACGTCTCGTAGTTTCGGGCTCAAAGCAAGTTTAAATTTTTAAGTTAAAATATGAAAAAAATAATATACCTATTCAGTTTTATAACACTTGTACTAGCAAGTAGCTGTACAAAGGATTTTGAAGACATAAATACCAACCCCAATGCTCCAAATAGCGTACAACCCAGCCTATTATTACGTCAAGTAATATACGATTTTGGTGAACAAATGAGTTACGAAGGCTTTGTTGCTGGCGATTTGCTATCGCAACACAGAACCGCTTTAGACTTTAATTTATTCGATCGTCACGCCCTTAAATCACCACAATTAGGAGGAAACCCTTGGCCTATATTTTATACGAACTTACGCGATAACGAGATCATTTTAAAACAATCAAGAAGCTCACAAACTTTTGCTGTTTACGAAGGGCCTGCATTAATTTTAAAAGCCTATATGGCAGCCGGATTAACCGATTTATTTGGAGATGTCCCATATTTTCAAGCCTTTAATGGCGTTAACGGTACCGTAACACCTGCTTACGATTCGCAAGAATCTATTTATTTAAACGATAATGGTATTATAGACAACTTAAACAAAGGTATTGAAGCCATTACTAATTATACCCAAACCATTCCGCTAGAAGGCGATATTTTGTTTCATGGCGATTTACAGGCTTGGATAAAATTTGCAAATGCATTAAAAATTAAACAACTGTTACGTATTTCAGATAAAGTAGATGTCGCTAACGATTTACAAGCCATTTATACCGAAGGCAATTTTATAGCTTCAAATGCTGAAAATGCCATTTTCAACTTTACAAACACTGACCCAAACAGTTTCAGGTTAGCACAATTAAGAATTGGAGACTTTAACAATTTTGTATTATCTGAAACTATGGAAGATATTTTAACCCATTTAAATGATTCTAGAATCGAAACGTTTTTCAAGCCATTTGCCAATGCCACAACTGAGGAATATAACGGACTATTAAACGGTGTAGATGCGACATCAACCTCTGTGTTATTAGCAGACTACTCCTTAGCAGGAAGCGCATTTAGAGAAGACACCTCTGTATTAGATGCTAATTTTATAACCTCATGGGAAGTCCATTTTGCATTAGCAGAAGCTGCCGAAAAAGGGTTAATTACAGCTAACGCACAAGAATTATATGAAACTGGAGTACAACACGCTTTCGAGTATTGGCAAACCGAAATGCCTGCTAATTATTTATCTGGAAACGCTGCTTTTAATGCCGCTGGTACAACACCATTAGAACAAATAATTACTCAAAAATGGATTGCAAATTTAATTAATGGTTACGAAGGTTGGGTAGAATACCGTAGAACAGGATTTCCAGAATTTAGAGCCATTACAGCAAGTTTAAATAACAATTTAATTCCTGTAAGAATGCCATATCCAGCAGAAGAAGCCGCATTAAACGCACAAAATTACAACCAAGCAGCAAGCGCAACCAACGATAACAGTATTAATTTTCCTGTTTGGTGGGATGAAAATTAGTAATAAGTAAAAGCAGATTTTAACCTGCGTAGAAATGACAAAACGATAGAATACATGACAACAGAAGTATGGCAATGGGTTTTAGTAGTAGGTTCAAGTTTAATCTTGTTTCTACTCTCTCCTCTTGCAAAAACACCTGATGCTTTTTTTAAGGCAAACCATAACAAAAAAGCACCTAATGTTTTAGTACTAACAGGAAGTTTAATCATTTCATGGATTTTTGCAAAAAGTATTACTAATGCCGCTAATTTAGGATTAGCGTTTGGCGTAGTTGGTGGTGTAGCTTATGCTGGCTATTATTTAAGTTTTGCTATTGCTGGTATACTCATTTATAAACTAAGAACAAAAGGAGGTTTTAATAGCATACACGAATTTCTAACTAGTAAATATGGCAAACAAGCTGTGTCGTTATTTACTATTTTAATAGTGTTTCGTTTATTTAACGAGGTTTGGAGCAACACTATGGTTATTGGCTCGTATTTTGGAGCGCAAGGAAGTTCGTCATATTATACTGCCATTTTAGTATTCACACTATTAACCTTAGGTTATGCCTTAAAAGGAGGGCTAAGCAGTTCTATTTTTACAGACGTTATACAAATGGTACTCTTTTCTATTTTACTCATTGTTATTTTAGGTAATGTATTTTCAGTAGAAAACTTTAGCGTAAAAGATGTTGCTGTATCAGGAACTTGGAGTTTTAGTTTAGGGTTAAACTTATTATTTGCAGCCATCATTCAGTCGTTTAGCTATCCGTTTCATGATCCTGTTTTAACCGATCGTGCCTTTATAAGTTCGCCAAAAGTCACTTTAAAAAGTTTTCTTTGGGCGAGTATATTAGGGGGTATTTGTATTGTGTTATTTAGTATTATTGGCGTTTATGCACAATCTCAAGACTTTAAAGGCCAAGCTGCTGTAGAAGTTGGCAAAGCCTTTGGTGTAGTTATATTATTAGTTATTAATTTTATAATGATAACCTCAGCAGCTTCTACACTAGATTCAACATTTTCATCATTTTCAAAATTATTAGCAGTAGATTTAAATTTAGGAAAAAACTTAACTTTTGGACGTTTAGCAATGGTAGCTATTGCCGTTTTAGGAACGATTCCTATTTTCTTTGGTGCCGAAATTTTATCGGCAACGACCATATCTGGAACTATGGTAATTGGATTAACACCTATATTTTTATTCTGGAATGTAAGCGTCCCAAAAATTAGCTTTTACCTTAGTATTATCTGCGGATTAGTTTTTGGGTTTTTATTAGTTTTTAAAGCCTTTCCAGAAGCACTTATTTTTACAACAGGAAAATATGCCGATTTACTTTGGGTTAACGTTTGGGGCATTTTTAGCTGTATCATTTTATATTTTATACCAAAATGGATAAAACAATAACAGATTTAGGAACACTAACAGGTAAAGTGCTTCTTTTTGGAGGCGTTTACAGCAATTTACAAGCTTTAGAAGCATTAAAAGCAGTTGCCGAAAAACATAATATACCTCCAGAGAATTGTATCTGTACAGGAGATATTGTAGGCTATTGCGCACAGCCTGAAGAAACAGTCCAGCTTTTTAAGCTATGGAAAGCTAATAGTATTTTAGGTAATGTAGAAGTTCAGCTTATTGAAGGTGCAGACGATTGTGGTTGCGATTTTACCGAAGGCTCTCGTTGCGATGGGTTTTCAAAATTGTGGTACCCTTACGCACAGAGTCAATTAACAAACGCTTCAATTAATCATCTTAAAACATTTTCAGACCATATAACATTTCAATATGCTAACAAAAAAATAACAGTGGTCCATGGGTCGTATTCCAATATTTCAGAATTCATTTTTAAATCTACCGATTGGTCTTTAAAAGCGCCAAATTTTATAACTACAGATAGCGATGTTATTGTTGCTGGACATTGTGGTTTACCTTTTAACCATGAAGAAGATGGCAAACTTTGGTTAAACCCGGGGGTTATTGGCATGCCTGCAAACGATGGGTCTCCAAAAGTTTGGTATGCCATTTTAGAAGACACTAATAACGAATTGAAATATAAACACCATAATCTCGACTATAACTACAAGTTAACCAACAATTTAATGAAAAACGGTTTATTACCCGAAGAATACGCTAGAACCATAGTTACTGGCATTTGGGATAATACCGAAATTTTGCCTGCCGTAGAAAGTGGTTTGCAAGGTTTTGGAATTACATTATAAACTATTACTTTAGAAAGTATAGATTAAAGTTTTTTTAGACACATAAAAACAATTAGATGAAATATATCCTTATTCTACTTTTTGCCTGTTTTACAACACAAGTCATCGCTCAAAAAAACATTGACGAATTACTGAAACAATATAACGACAATGGCGTACCTTATATTACAGCTGAAGAATTAGCGATGCCAAAAACGAAAGCTATTATTTTAGATTCTCGTGAACCTAACGAATATAAAGTAAGCCACATTAAAGGGGCTACCTGTGTAGGTTACGATAATTTTAATATCGATTCTATACAAAAACAATATCCTAATAAAGATGAAAAAATAGTGGTGTACTGTTCTTTAGGTATTCGTTCGGAAACTGTTGGCGAAAAATTAAAAGCAGCAGGATATACTAATGTTTATAATCTGTACGGCGGTATTTTTGAATGGAAAAACAAAGATTTTACAATTATAAATTCAGAAGAAAAAGAGACTAATAAAGTACATACATTTAATAAAGATTGGAGTAAATGGCTAAAAAAAGGCCAAAAAGTTTACGAAAAACCTACAGAAACGCCTTCAACTAAAAAAGATAAAAAATAAATACGCTTCTTATTAATAGCAAATAAAACAAATGGCATTACAATCTAAAAACTTAATCATAACCTTTACTAGAAACCCAGAATTAGGTAAAGTAAAATCTCGTTTAGCCAAAAGTATTGGAGAACAAGGCGCTTTAGATGTTTATATTAAATTATTAGAGCATACCGAAAGTGTGTTAAAACAAATAGATTGTGATAAGGCCGTTTACTATTCTGTAAAAGTTAGGGATAATGACCTTTGGGATGCTTCTATCTTTAAAAAATACCAACAATTTGGAGACGATTTAGGTGTTCGTATGGAAAATGCATTTAAAAAAGGCTTTGAAGACGGCTACGATAACATAGTAATTGTTGGTAGTGATTTATACGATTTATCACCAAAACATATTAACGATGCTTTTAAGGCATTGAACACTCACGATAATGTTATTGGTCCCGCAGAAGATGGCGGATACTATTTATTGGGGATGAAAACACTACATCCATCGGTCTTTAAAATAGAGAATTGGGGTACCGAAACGGTGTATAAACAAACTATTTCGAAATTAAATGATAATAATGTGTATGTTTTAGAAACACTTAACGACATAGATTATGTCGAGGACTTAAAACCATATAATATATTTAAGTCTTACACTCAAAATAAATAAAACTGTGGATCTACTTTAGTGTTGATGCCGCATTTTATGTGTTATAATAAACTAAAACAAATATTATGAAAACAAAACTACTTTTTTTAGCAATTTTAGTTGCTACCTCTTTTCAATTTATAAATGCTCAATGTGGTCGATCTGGTTCGTTTGTACAAAGCGATCCTGCCTATAGTATTAGTGGAACAGGAAACATTACATTTACTACAGGCGGTGATAAAAATGTTATTTTCGAATCTGATTTTGCTACTGTACAAGGAGCCGATTTAAGAGTTTACCTATCAAAAACAGATGATATATTAGCATCTGGGTCTGAGGCTATAGAAGTTTCTACTTCTGCACTTGAAAATGATGGTGGTGGTTTTGGAGGCCCAGGAGTATCACCTATTACAGGAATGAAAACATTTCCAATTCCTGCTTCTGTAGAATTAAACGATTTTAACTATATCGTTATTCAATGTATTGTAATTAACGAACGTTGGGGGCATGTTGCTTTAGGTTCTACCGGAGGCCCAGATTGTTTTGTTTTAAGTGTAGATGAAAATACATTAAAGCAATCTGTTACACTATCTCCTAATCCTGCTAACGAGCAATTTGAAGTGCGTAACAATAACCAACTACCTTTATCTATAGCACTTTATGACATTTTAGGAAACAAAGTTAAATCTGTGAAAAACTCACAATTAAAAAAGCAGCCATTTTCTTTATCTGGTTTAAATTCTGGTGTATATTTAGTCGAAATTAAAAGTGACGATCAGAGAATAGTTAAAAAACTGATTAAGCGCTAACTAACGCTAAACATAATATGCAAAAATTAATAAACGAAACTACTACTTATTTACAAACTAAAGGTTTTGACTCACCAGAAATAGGAATAATATTAGGAACAGGATTAGGATTACTAACCCAAGAAATAGAGGTTATAGAAGAAGTTAATTATAATGATATTCCAAACTTTCCAACAGCTACAGTAGAGTTTCATAAAGGTAAATTAATTTATGGCATATTAGCAGACAAAAAAGTTATTGTAATGCAAGGGCGTTTTCATTTATATGAAGGCTACTCATTACAAGAAGTTACCTATCCAGTACGTATTATGGAAAAACTAGGAATAAACACTTTACTAGTTTCCAATGCTGCAGGAGCAATAAACTTGAACTTTAAAAAAGGTGAACTTATGCTTATTGAAGACCATATAAATCTTCAAGGCAGTTCGCCTTTAGCTTTTAAAGGTGTAGAAAATTTAGGAGAACGCTTTACAGATATGAGCGCACCGTATAACCTCCACATAAATAGTATTTTTAAAAGTATTGCAAAATCTAATAACATTATACTTCATGAAGGTGTATATGCTAGTGTTGTTGGGCCTCAATTAGAAACGAGAGCAGAATATAGAATGCTTAAAATTATTGGAGCAGATGCTGTAGGCATGAGTACCGTTCCAGAAATAATAGTTGCTAATCATTTAAATTTAAAAACTGCAGCCATTTCTGTGCTAACAGACGAATGCGATCCAGATAATTTAAAACCTGTAGACATTGGTGAAATTATTGCTATGGCAACTAAAGCAGAGCCAAATATGATTACACTTTTTAAGGCTTTAATAAAACAATTATAATCCTAACAGATCACTCCTTTATCATTTATTGTATTGTATAGAGAAGGTTATTAAAATTAAGATATGAGTTATTTAGACGCTACACACGATGTATATAAAGAAGCAGCCTTGACGCCAGATGTTGGGTTATGCTGCACTACTAATCCTATTTGGGAGTTACCGGGTTTAAAAATCCCTAGAATAATGCAAGAGATGAATTATGGTTGCGGAAGCACCGTACATGCAAGAGACTTAACTAATAACCCAAAAATGCTATATGTTGGTGTTGGTGGCGGTATGGAATTACTGCAATTTTCATATTTTAATCGCCAAAAAGGAGGTGTTGTTGGTATTGATGTTGTAGATGAGATGTTAGAAGCGTCTAGAAAAAACTTTATAGAAGCAGAAGCGCAAAACCCGTGGTTTAAAAGTGAATTTGTTGATCTAAAAAAAGGAGATGCAATGCATCTTCCTGTAGAAGATAATAGTATTGATGTTGCTGCACAAAATTGCTTATTTAATATTTTTAAAGCAGACGATTTAAAGAAAGCAATAGCCGAAATGTATCGCGTTCTAAAGCCACACGGCCGCTTAGTAATGAGCGATCCTACTTGCGAGCAACCTATGAATGATGAATTACGTAATGATGATAGATTACGTGCTTTATGTTTAAGTGGTAGTTTGCCAATAGCCGAATATGTAAAAGCATTAACAGATGCTGGATTTGGTACTATAGAAATTAGAGCACGTAAACCATACCGTATTTTAGACCCTAAAAACTATCCTACAGACGAGTTGATTTATATAGAATCTATTGAAGTTGCTGCTATAAAAGATCCGATGCCTGCAGATGGGCCGTGTATTTTTACTGGTAAAGCAGCTATTTATTATGGAGATGAAGACTTTTTTGATGACAAGCAAGGCCATGTTTTATTAAAAAACCAGCCATTAGCTATTTGCGATAAAACAGCCGCTGCATTGCAAGCTTTAGGAAGAGACGATATTTATTTTTCTGAATCTACTTTCCATTACGATGGAGGTGGTTGTTGTTAAACAATAAAACTTATATAAAAAAGAAAGAGGCTGTTTAAAAAGTAACATTTTAGACTAACCGAACTTGATTCGGTTTCTCATAACAACTAAAAATTAGTTTAATGAGATTCTAAACTAAATTCAGAATGCCGCTTTTAAGGCTGCTACTTTCTTTTTTAATATTAAATTCTTTTATTTACTTCCTGCATGTTTTCTAGCTTACAACAATGGTGCTAACGATAATTTCAAAGACCTAATATTAAATACCTATTTAAGACGTGTATTTTAAAAAAGTAGTTAGGTAACTCTGTTCACATTTATCGAGTAATCCATTCATTTTTTATTATTCACTGAATATTATATAATATGTTATTTTTAATATAACTTTACTAAATATAGACACAGCTATGGATAAATACGTAGATATAGTTACAAGCTCCTATACGAATTACTGGAACTATCTTAAAAATGAAATTATAACTATTAATCATTGGGATAATTATTTCTACGGCTTAATTATTATTTCCATTCTAGTTTGGGGTTTAGAAATTATATTTCCGTGGCGTAAAAAACAATCTATTTTTAGAAAAGACTTCTGGCTAGATACGTTTTACATGTTTTTTAATTTTTTCATTTTAAATTTAATTATACTCGTCGCTTTATCTGACACTACTGCAGCGCTTTTTAATGATTTATTGCAACATATTGGTCTGTCCATTTCTAATTTTCAATTATTTGACGTTGACAATTTACCATTAGGGTTAGGCTTATTTATCTTTTTTATAATTAGCGATTTCACTCAATGGAATACACACCGACTATTACACAGGTTCGAGTTTTTATGGAACTTCCATAAAGTTCACCATAGTGTAAAAGAGATGGGGTTTGCAGCGCATTTACGTTACCATTGGATGGAGCCTATTGTATATAAATCTATGTTATATATACCTATTGCAATAATTGGAGGGTTCGATGCTCAACACGTTGCTATTGTACACTTCTTTGCAATTACTATTGGCCATATAAATCATGCCAATTTAGGTTGGGATTATGGGCCTTTAAAATACATTTTTAACAACCCTAAAATGCATATCTGGCATCATGCCAAAGATTTACCTAAACATGTAAGTTATGGTGTTAATTACGGACTAACTTTAAGTATTTGGGATTATTTGTTTAAAACAAATTACATTCCGCACAATGGCAGAGATATAGAACTTGGATTTGAAGGAGACGAAACCTTCCCTAAAGACTTTGTAAGTCAGGAGCTATATCCTTTAAAAAAATAATACAATTTAAACTAGTCTATTAGACTTAAACAAAAAATTTGTTAAATGAAAAACACAGTAGTTATTCTATTTATATTATTCCTATTAACTTCTTGTGGCAGTACAAAACGTACCGTTAATGACTCCCAAACAGATACAACAGAAGTTGTTCTTGTTAAAGAAACCCCCGCAACACCAGAGACGCAAAATACTACTAGCACAGAACCTGTTGAACCTTCTGTTATTGCAGAAACACCAACGCCAATAGAGTCTCAAACTACTAAAGAAGAAGAAGAAGAAGAAGTCATTGAAACAACAACTAAAACAGGTTTTAACCATAGTGCATGGAATACGCTATTACAACACTATGTTACCAATACAGGTAATGTAAACTATAAAGGATTAAAAAGTAATAGAAAAGCGCTTACAAACTACATACATACTTTAGGCGACAATATGCCAAATAATACATGGTCTAAAGCAGAAAAAATAGCCTATTGGATAAATGCATATAATGCTATGACTGTGGACTTAATTATTAGAAACTATCCAATAGAAAGTATTAAAGATATTAATAACCCGTGGGAACAAAGGTTATGGAAATTGGGTAACAAGTGGTATAATTTAGATGAAATAGAGCATCAAATATTACGAAAAATGGACGAACCGCGTATTCATTTTGGTATCGTTTGCGCTTCTTTTTCTTGCCCTAAACTATTGAATGAAGCCTTTACAGCATCCCGTTTAGAAAACCAATTAACTAGAGCTACCAAAGAGTTTTTAAAAGATCCTAAACGCAATAACATATCGGCAAACGCTATTAAATTATCTAAAATATTTAAATGGTTTGCTAAAGATTTTAAAACAGAAGGTTCGCTTATAGATTTTTTAAACAAATATTCGGATATTACCATCTCTAAAAATGCTAAAAAAAGCTTTAAAGATTATAATTGGAGCTTAAATAACTAAATTAACCTAGTAGACGTTATAATAGTTAATGAAAGATAATATATCCGTTATAATTCCTGTTTTAAATGAAGCAGAGACTATAGAAACCCTTCTTAATCATTTAATCGATAATGCATCATTACAAGCTATTTCTGAAATTATTGTAGTCGATGGTGGTAGTACTGATGATACAATTAATATCATTAAAAAATTAGATCTTAAAATAGTTTTACTCAACTCTAAAAAGGGACGTGCGAAACAGATGAATACTGGTGTAAAAGCTGCAAAAGGTAATATTTTATATTTTTTACATGCAGATTCTTTCCCGCCTAATAGATATGACCAGTATATTATAGATGAAGTTAAAAAAGGGCATCTTGCTGGTTGTTTTAGGCTACAGTTTGATAATAACCACTGGTGGCTTCGCTTGGCTAGTTGGTTAACTCAGTTTTCATGGCGTGCTTGTCGTGGTGGAGACCAAAGCCAATTTATTACCAAAGCATTATTTAACGACATTGGCGGTTTCGATGAATCTTATGTAATCTACGAAGACAATATTTTAATTAACGAATTGTACAAACGTAAACAGTTTGTTGTTATTAATAAAAAAATTAAAACCTCAGCACGTTTATACGAGCGACACGGTATTTGGAAACTACAGTACCACTTCTGGGCTATTTATATAAAAAAATGGTTTGGTGCTTCTGCTAACGATTTATACAACTACTATTTAAAGCACATTGCTTAATTACAAGTTTATTCTTAAAGCTAAATTAGGTGCACGGTCCTGTGAAAACCCCGCAGTAAATTTTATTTTTTGATTTCTAAAAGGGAGAACTTATACTTTATAGCAAAATCTAATCTATAATAATTGTCTAACCGCTTACTAGATATAGCACGCTGTAATTAATAGTAATATTATCGCCGTTATTTCCATAAAACTTAGAGGCTGCATAAAAGTGAAAAAATCGTCAAATCGAACTTGATTCGGTTTCTCATAACCATTTAAAATGGGTTTGATGAGATTCTAAAATAAATTCAAAATGACACTTTTAATACTTTTTATACAGCCTCTTTTTTATTAATTAATAATATAAACACTAACTACTAAAAGAACGAATCTGTTCTATTATCAAAATTATATATTCCGCCTCCTAACAAAACACGAAATGGAGGAATACCTACAAGTATTACTTTTTTACCTCTAAACCATGTTTTATCGCATAAAATTACGCTTCCTGGAACGATACACTGCCAAGACGATGCACGGTTGCGTTTACTAGAAGTTAAATTAAACGGAACGGTTGTAACCGAAAGAAAGCCTGTTAGGTTACCATCCCATAAAATACCACTTGTTGCTTTAGAATACTCGGTATTGGCACTATATTTATCTTTTAAATGTGCTGTATACTCTTCTTCTACATCTGCTCGTGTTAAATCTAATGTTTTTGAATATTCTAATTCTTCTTGTAGCAGTTTTATTTTATTTATTGCCCCTTTAGACCAAAACGCTTCTTTATAATCTGCCTCTATTGTAGCTAATGCTTCATCTAAAGATTGTACTGTAAATGTTTGGTCTTTTTCTAAAATATGCACTACTACTTCTTCGTTTTCTAACGTTGTGTTAGGTACTTGATCTACTTCCTCTTTATCG
Source organism: Pontimicrobium sp. MEBiC06410 (assembly GCF_053601615.1). Lineage (NCBI taxonomy): Bacteria > Pseudomonadati > Bacteroidota > Flavobacteriia > Flavobacteriales > Flavobacteriaceae > Pontimicrobium > Pontimicrobium sp. MEBiC06410. Next base: position 41,699 of record NZ_JBSHNT010000149.1, on the reverse strand, counting down.
CAACTACTAAATAGTACTGATAATGAAAGAAACGCTACTGTTAACATTCTGGTTTTTAATTTCATAATTATTGGTTTTTTTGTTCTTACTCTATTATTATTGGTTTTTCAGATACCACCATTTACTTATATATAGCCTTAACCTTATATCTGTTACCCATAAAAGAGTGCTTATTTCAAAAAAAGCGTATTTACATATAAAAAGTCCTCATTTGAAACGTTTTAAACATTTTCAAATGAGGACTTTTTGAATATATCACCTTAAATATCTGCTTACATAAAAAGTAATAGTGTGGTTATATGTAAATATATTAATACATTACTTTATTCTTTTTCTAATAGATTGTAGCGTATCGTCTATAAGTAGTTCTCCATCTCTGTAGACTTCTTTTAATTCGCCTTGCTGCTCTTCTTCCCAAGAAACTTGATCTATTAATTTATAACTGTTATTTTCTTTTACAATTTTAATTAAACCTTTGGCAGATTTTTTTGTACCATCGTCTGTTATTGGGTCTTTATATATTTCTCGTCCTTCGCCGTCTACTTCTCCATAGGTTGCTTTCATTGCAAAACCAAAAGTATCTCTAGTATTATATTGGTATGTAAATGAACCAATCCCTAAAACAACATTCGTAGAGGCGAATCCGTTTTTCTTTAAGCGCTCGCAAATTTGCGTCGCACGTTCTAAGGTGATGCTGTCTCCATAAATGGCACCGATATGTGCATCTAATTCTTTGTAGCCTTTTGTATTTGTTGCTCCTCCAAAGGTATCCCATAGTAATTGAATAACGCCTTTGCGTTCTTCTTCGGTTTTACCGTTAGGGTTTCCACAAATAATATCTACTGGATCTCCACTATCGGGTCTAATCACTACTTTACCATCTCTTGCGAGTACTTTGTTTTTAAGGTTTGGTAGATACTCTGTAAGTACTTTCCATAAATCCCAAGTATCGGACACTATAGAGACAATACCATTTGGATACACTTCTGTTATTAAACGCTTAAAGGTGTCTTGTTCGCCTGTATTGGTTCCCATACACATCACTGAGTGTTCTGTTGCGGCTACCGAGCCTCCTACTAATTCTGTGTCTGAATTAGCATTGTAATAGGTTTCTAAAAAGTCGATAGTTGGTATGGTATCTGTTCCCGTAAAGCTTAATAGGTGTCCTGCTGCCGACAATATTGCCGATTCCAATCCGCCCATGCCTCGCATAGAAAAATCATGCCCTTGCCAGTCTACAAATTCTGGAACGGATGATGTTTCTGCTGCATACTTGTCTAATATACCTCTATATTGTTTTGCTATGGTTGCAGAGTTACACGGTAACCATAAGGTTGTAGACAAAATAGTTTCGAAGTAATTAGTCAACCAAAAGAACTCGTCTTTTGTATTGTACATGGTTAACATAGGTACACGAATAGGAACAGACACACCTTCTGGTAGTGCTTTTATTACCATTGGTAAATAGCCTAAATCATGCAAGTCTTCTATATGTTTAATCCCGACTTTGTTTTCGCCTAAATAGTTGTTAATGCGTCTTGAATAGTTTTTACATACCTCAGCTTTGTCTTTTGCAAAGAAATTAGTATTGAAGTCTTCGATGATATACTTTTTTATAAAGTATTGTAGGCCGAAAAACACAACCTCATTTACACCTGCTATTCTACTTTTTCTTGGGGTCCAGTTAGAATAGACTAAAGTGGTTTGGTTTGGGTATTGTCTTCTGTGGTCTACTTTGTAGCCATCTGTATATAGTAGTGGGTTCATAAGGGTATAGGGTATTAATCTTATTTTCGTTTTTATTTAATTATCTTTTCTTAAATATTTAATCGCTTTATCTAAATCATTAAAACAAGGCGTATTATACTTTTCACATATCGTGTAAACATATCGCTTTTGATAAAATTGATTTGGACAAACCACTATTAACTTAGAGGTTTTTACATACAGTCCTAATTCTACTAATGAAATAGGTGATTTTGCGTTAGGCAAAAAATTTAATAGAATTTTATCGGATAAATCCAAAGCATTTAACTCCCATTCAATATGTTTATTCATCTGAGAATCATTAAACGTGTCATGTTCAATTCTAGTAGGATTAAAAAAATGACCTAGATGCTCCATTTTCTTGATTACTTTTTCTCTCCAATTTCCTGCCAAATGATAATCGATACTTCCTGCTAAAAAATAATATTTTTTGTCTTTTTCTTTTAATGGTAACTTAATTTTTGATGTATAAACCATATTAACTACTCTCTTTTTATTTAGAATAAAATTTTGTGTATAAAATTTGTTCTCGATACAAAATCTTTATCAAGATTTCACTCGAACTGACGTTCATATTATTTTTTCTTAATCAATCGATACGGGCTGTGATTTCGCCCTCTTTCCTCGGGATATAAGGTTTGTACTTCGTTGCTTTGCCAAATGGTTTTGGTTTCTATATCTAAAGCACTTAGTTTTCCATTAAAGGCTGCGCCCGTGTCTATGTTCCATACACAAATGGCATTCATAGGTTTATCGGAGTCGTAACGTAGGGTTGGTGTGTGACCTATGTATATTTCTTTATATAGTTTTAGGCGCTTTGGGTAGAGATAGTAATCTTTTTCTATGGTAACATCCATACTTACTGCTGTTTCCCAAAGGGTTCTATCGAAATAATAGTTCATAGCAAATTTTTCGTGTTCTATACCTTGTAAAGAAGTAAATCCTGCGTGAATATATAAACGGTTTTCGGCATCTATGTGGTAGAGTTTCATACGCTCGAAAAAGTTAAGGTGTTTTAGACGGTCTTCTGCTGTAAAAAGCTTGTAACTTTCCATGGTTTCTTTTCCGCCGTGCGCTAACCAAACGGCTTCGCCTTCTCCTGTTCGTAACCAATCTTCGCACCATACATCGTGATTTCCTTTTATAAAGATGCAATGGTTTTGTTCTGATAGTTCTATTAGGTACTGAATAACTTGTGCCGATTCGCTCCAACCGTCTACATAATCACCTAGAAATATTAAAGTATCGTCTTTAGTTAATGTTACGCGTTCTAAAAGTTGGGTTAATGCTTTTAATCCGCCGTGTATATCTCCTATTACTAATGTTCTCATCTGCTACTCTTTTCTATTTTATGCCAATGGTGTTATATTATACTTGTTTGTTTTGACATTTAATGTTTGTTACCATAATTATCTTGTTTTCGATACACCAAATCACAGATTTGGCACTCTAACTGACGATAATTATTTTATTTTTTTGTCTTTTGTAATCTAATCTCTAACATATTCCGTTTCATTTGCAGGAAATTTTATTTTAATTCTATTTATTATTTCTGTTCTATTTTGTGCCCATTCTGGGTATTACTTCCACTCTTCTTTCGTTTTAAAATAAATGACGAAATTTATTTTACCTAGTAATAATTCTCCATCTATTACAATAGATTTCCATTCTTCATTTACTTTCTCCTTGTAAAAAATACTATCTCTATCCTTTTTTACAACTTTCCATCCTCTTTTTTGGACTACTCTATTTTCTTTTACAGATACATACAATAAACATAAACTAACCATAATTGTTAAACATACTTACATTATTTTATACATTACATCTGTTCGTAATACATATTTTACGCCTTCTAATAATTCTTTGCCTTCGTGTCTGTGCGGATGATGGAAAAGCAATGCTGTTCCTTTTTTTGGTGCTACTGTAAAAAGCTTTCTAAATTCTGTTTCTCCGCCTTCGAAATCGTCGTTTAAATAAATGATTAACGAAAAGAAACTACAATCTTTATCGTTACGTTTATAGCTTCCGTCTCTATGCATTTTAAAGCGTTGGCCTTTGGTGTAACGGTATATTCTAAACATTTCGTTTAGTCCATAGCCTGTAAATAACCCCATTTCTTCTGGAACATATTGTTTTACACGTTGCCAAAGGGTTTCGGCTAAATCGTTATTAAAGAATAGTATTCTATCGTTATTACGCACGCCTTTATTCATCACTTGTACGCCTCCACTATTTATTTTAGCTTCTTCAAATTCTTGTGTATTGCTAAAGGCGATATGTGCATCACATTCTTCCGAAGTTAAAAAATCTTCTACAAGAAATATTGTTGGATGTAATTCTATTTTTTTCATATTTATTCCCCGTAAAAACGGGAATCTATCTTTTTCATTAAAAGCTTTTCATTTAGTACAAAATATATTCTGTATTAAACTGTTATACATTTATATTTTAAAATTTGTTCTCGATACGATTCCGATAATTATCGGAATCACTCGAACTGACGTTACTATTTATTATTATCTATTACATATTAAACGAACTGTATTACTATTTTTTAGTGTTCTCATTTAATTTTTAAATGCTATAAATTCTGGTGGCACTGCTTCTGTTAACCAAACGCCATTTTCCGATTGATAAAATGCATAGCCTTTATCGTGCATGTCTTTTGCTCTTATGCTTAAAATAATGGCTTGCCCTCTTCTGCTTCCTACTTTTACTGCGGTTTCTAATTCGCTTGTTAGATGTACGTGTTGCCTGCTCATTTTTTGCAGTCCGTTTATTTTTATAGCGTTTATAAATTTACCTACGGTTCCATGATATAAATACGCTGGTGGTTCTAAGGCATCCAATTTTAAATCTATTGTTGTGATTGAGTGTCCTTGGTTTGCTCTTATTTTTGTTTTATCGTCGTTAAATGCAAAGCGTTTTTTATCGTTTGTTTCTACAATATCTTCTAAATTTTCCTTTGAGAACCTTACATTTCTTTTATTGGCTTTTGTTATTAGTTCGTTGATGTCTGCCCAACCGTTTTCGTCTAATTCTAATCCTATTTTATCTGGGTTATGTCTAAGGATTAGGCTTAGAAATTTACTGATTCGTTTTTTATTTTTGTCATTCATTTTAATTGATAGGTTTTCCGTTTAGTATGTCTTTCTGCATTCTTCCTATTGGCATTCTGTACACTGGTATTTTTATATTATAGTGTTTTATGCCTTCTTTTATTTTTTGGTCTATGTCTTTTATATCGTATCTTGAAGAGAAGTGTCCTAGAATTAATTGTTCTATTGAAATATTCGCTGCCATTTCTAGCACTTCTTCTAAGGAACTGTGTTTGTTTTTATTGTTTTTTGTTTGTGTTTCTTCCTTAGTTAAAAAGGTGGCTTCGTGTATTAATGTTTTACAGTTATCGTATTTTGAATAATCGAATACTGGTGTGTCTCCCGAATAGATTAGTACATTGGTTTCTTCTTTTTCTTTTATATAATTGTCTCCTTTTTCTGCTTTTAATGCTACAATGGCTTTCCCGCTTAAATTGGAAAACTCAGTTTTTAATTTATGCTTGGTTTCTATAACTTTATAGGATAAACTTTTTAATTGTCCCGGCACATCTATATGTTTGTTTTCGAAGCCTTGCACAGAATAACCGTTTTTAATTGTAATAGCTTCTTCATTTTGTAATGGCTTCCAATTGGCTTTATTAATGTGCGGGTCGAATTGTTCTAAGAATGCATTAAGGTGTTGAAACGAGTTCGCATCTTTTGGATAATGAATGTTTAAGCTTGTTTTTGAAAACAATTGGTTGTACTGAAACAGTCCTGTTAAATGATCTCTATCGGCATGTGATACAAATACGTTTCTAATTTTCCCTGCTTTTCCTAAAAGATTCGATACAACGCCATCTCCTGCATCGAATAGTATACCGAGTTCTTCTATAAAGTACCACGTTGCGAATAATGCTGTGGAGTAGCCGTGTAGTGTTAGTTTCATTATATTCCTGCGAAAGCAGGAATATAATCACTACTTTCTTTTTAATTTTGTTATTGTTTCTTTTGTTCTCGATACGATTCCGATAGCTATCGGAATCACTCGAGCTGACGTTATAGGGCTATTTTAAAAGTAAAATGTTGAACTATGATTTTTACGTTATTCAGTTAATAACGCTCTATAACATTCATAATTTTCATCATCGAAGCAAACAAAGACTACTTTTTCTATTGTTTCGCTATTGTATTGTTTAACTGTACTTATAGCTATTTCTGCTGCTAATACTTTTGGAAACTTATATATTCCTGTACTTATGTTAGGGAATGCTATAGAAGTTAAACTATTGTCTTCTGCTAGTTTTAAACTGTTTTTATAGCAGTTTGCTAATTGTTCTTTTTTTTCTTCTACTCTACTGCCTTTATTATATACTGGTCCTACTGTGTGTATTACTTTATTGGCTGGTAAATGTCCTGCGGTGGTTATTACTGCTTCTCCTGTTTTACATTTGCCTTGCTTGTTTCTTATAGCTTTACAATCTTCTAAAATAGCGCCCACCAGCACGATGGATAGCGCCATCAACACAGCCGCCTCCTAATAGCGAAGCGTTAGCGGCATTAACGATTGCGTCTATTTCTATTGTGGTTATGTCTGCTTTTATTAGTTCTATTTTCATAATTTCAACTTTCTTGAAAGCTTACCACTTAGTTTAATAATATCATCTTTCTTTACTAATTTCTCTATCCAATCTTGTGGAATGTTTTCTTTTCCGTAATGTAATCCCGCTAAAGCACCAACCACACAGGCGGTTGTATCTGTATCTTCACCTAGGTTTACTGCTTTTAAAACAGTTTCTTTATAATTATCTGTATTTAGGAAACACCACAAGCTAGCTTCTAAAGTATTTAATACATATCCTGAACTACTTATTTCTTTTTCTTCCAAAGAATATACTGGTTCAATAACATAATCGTTAATCGGGTTTTCTAAAATGAGATGAAACTTATTTATTTCATTTTGTGAACATATTGGGTTCGTATTTAGAAAATTATTTATGCGTTTCTTCATAGTGTAATAAGCGTCAAACTTATCTTCGTTTACCAATAATTCTAACATATATTCAACATAAATGAAGCAGCTTATTATAGAGCGTATATGTCCATGTGTTATAGAGGATACATCTTTAATGATATCGTATCGTTTTTCTATAGGCATATCTTTTACATAGAATGCTATTGGACTTATTCGCATAAGTGAACCATTTCCATTATCGAATTCTCCCGTTCCTCCAGATAATACTGCCGGACTTCCTTTTATAAAAGTATTAATTGCCCGATTAGTTGCTATACCAATATCAAATACTTTCCCATGAGGTGTCCAAAGTTCTGCGTTATACCATTTTACAAACTTTTTAGCAATGTCTTCTAAATTGTATTTTTTACTTAGACTTTCTGCTAAACAAAACGTTAGAGAACTATCATCACTCCATGTTCCCATGGGTTGATGATGCGAACCAAACTCCATCATATCTGTTACTGGATATTGTTTTAGGTATGCTCTGTCTTTAAATTCTACTGGAACCCCTAAAGCATCACCAATGGCCAATCCTAAAAATGTATTTTCTATTGTATTTGCTTTCATTTTAATCGTAATCGTTTATTTACCTCATCATTATTACTAAAATAGGGCTTCTCTTCTGGCACTATTAATTTCTCTAATTCGTCATTTAAAACGTGTTGGTGTTGTGTTCTTACAAATTCTGAAATATCTTCTATTTTAATAATATCTTTTGTTGCATAGTTTACTATTTCCTCGTCTCTAACGCCTATTTGTATCGCTCGGCGTTCTATTTTTGCGCCGTAAGGATCATGGTCTGGATCCCATTGTAAACGTACAGATGAGTTTTTTACTTCGGTTTTCCAATCTTCTAGACTTGGGTATAAGTCTTCTTGAAAATTGGAATACACCGCTTTACTTAAATAGCGTTCAAAGGCTTCTCGTTTTAAGTGTACTGCTAATACGACTTCTTGCCCTTCTTTTGTGCCCCAACCGTTTCGGTACATCATCCATAAAAAATTAGGTTTTATCCATGTCATTCTGGTGTATTTAAAGTCGCCTCCAAAATATTGATTGCGTACTGCAAAATTACCTTTAGATGGTCTGTATGATTGGTATACTATGATTTCTTCATCATTGTATTGTGCCATGATATAATGTCCTTTCTCTGGCCATTCTTTTAGTTGTTCTGTGTATGATTTTATATTTAGTTTCATGTCATTCCTGCGAAGGCAGGAATCTCGTTTAGATATCCTACTTTCTATATTTTTAATATTATTATTTGCAACTTATTTAGGTATTAACTCATTATACAAATACCTCATTCCTTTTGTTGCATTTTCTTTTATGTGTACTGCTCTACCATTAAAATCGAAATCTGTATCATTCGGATTTATAACTACTAATGTACATTCTGCCGAGATATTATTTACCAAACCTGCTGCTGGGTAAACTTGCATGGAAGTACCTATTACTATTAAGATATCTGCTTCTTTCACTATTTTTTCAGCCTCTACCATTAAGGGTACATCTTCGCCAAACCAGACAATATGTGGTCTTAATTGCGCATTGTCTTCTGCTTTATCTCCTATATTAATATCTCCATCTTGCGAGTAGATTAATTTAGCATTATTAGAGGATCTTGATTTATTTAATTCTCCATGTAAATGCAACACATTTTTAGAACCTGCTCTTTCATGTAAATCGTCTATGTTTTGGGTTATAATTTGCACGTTATAAAACGTTTCTAAATCTTTTATTAGTTCATGTGCCTTATTAGGTTTTACGTCTTTTAACTGTTGACGTCTTTGGTTATAAAAGTCTAGAACTAATGCTCTATCTTTTCGCCATCCTGCAGGACTCGCGACATCTTGTATATTGTGGTTTTCCCACAACCCATCGCTATCTCTAAAGGTTTGTATGCCGCTCTCTGCACTTATTCCTGCGCCGCTAAGTATTACTATATTTTTCATTTGTTTTTTTAATCTTTTAGTTTGTCAATTTGCGACTGCACCAACGGATGTGATGCATTTTTAAATTGACTTCCAATACATACTTTAATCACTTTAATATCTCCAACTATATTTGTATTGAATGTTTCTAAATCTTCTGCTGGCACCCATAATTCGTTATGAATTTTTCCACCTACATTTTCTACTTTATATTTTAAATATTCGTCTTCTGTTATTTTAAATTCTGTTACAAAACCTAAGTAATTTCCAAAAGCATCTTTTGTATTCCATTGTGATGCTATTTCTGTAGCATATTCTTCATTTAGAACAGGATAGAAAATAGGCTGTTGTTCTAATCTTGGTGGAAAGGTTTTAAAATTACTTTCTGCTATTAAAATCAGTTCTTTCTCTCCTACTGGTCTATATAATGTTATTGTTTTCATTTCTTTATTACCATATCTTTCAACTTCATTTGCTCTACTTCATCACTTTCAATAGTTTTAAAACTATCTGTTGTAAATACTTTAGTAAACTTTTCATTTAAGGTTTTAAATCCTTTATTAAAAATACCGTGACTTACTGATAGATATAAATCGCCTGCATTTTTTTCTTTTAGTGCTTCTGCTAAGCCTAAAAATGTACCACCGCCATCGCAAATATCATCTACGATTAAACACGTTTTTCCTTTTAAATCGTCTTCATAAACTTTAAAACCTTCAAGTGTTCCATTCTTTACATTTCTTTTTTTAGAGCATTCTATTACTGGAATGCCTCCTAAATATTCAGACACTTTATAAATTTTCTTTAACGCTCCACCATCTGGTGATACTAAAACAAGGTCTTTTCCTATTGCTTTTATTACTTGTTTTATAAAACTGTGATTGGTTATTACTTCACAATTATTTAATACAGCCGAAGTCACTTCGGAATGCGCATCGAAAACTGTGACTTTGTTTAGCTTTAAATGATTTAAAAGTTCGGCATACACTTTTACAGATAAGGGTTCTCCTTTTACCATAACTCGATCCTGTCTTGCTGCTGGAAAATACGGGATGAACACATTTATCTTTTCTATATAAAAACGTTTTAAAGCATCTATAGCTAAAAGCAACACACCAAAATCGTTAAACGATTGCACTCGTGTGGTTACTGTTACTTCTTTTACAGTAGATAAATCTTCATTTATTTTTATATGTGGTTCTCCTCCCGAAAAAGTAAACGATTGAAACGACATACTATTTTCGGTACCAAAAGGTGTAAATTGAGCATCTAAATTTAAATACATTTGCGTTATTTTTACACAAATGTATATTATAATTATAAAGTGACAAAATATTTTGTGTAAAATTTACACAAACTTTATTTCGAAGTGAAATCCATCCTTGGCTAAAGCCTTGTATTTATTGGTGTTGAAACGAAATAATTTTGCCGGACGACCGCTTCCTGCTTGACTCATTTTTCCTGTTTCTTCTATAACACCAAAGCTCATTAGCTTTTTTCTGAAGTTTCTACGGTCGATATCTTTCCCAAGAATAGTAGTATATAAGTGTTCTAAATCTGAAAAGGGGAAGGATTTATTTAATAAGTCGAAACCTATTGGTTGGTAGTGTAATTTCGATTTTAATCGTGTTTTTGCTAGGTCTAAAATGGTTTTATGGTCGAACGCTAATTCTGGAATTTCATTTACAGGAAACCATTGTGCTTCTGCCGCATCTGTTGCTGCTTCAATTTTAAAGTGATTGGGTTTAACGAGTCCGAAATAGCTAATAGAGATGACTCTGTTTCTTGGGTCTCGTTTTGGTTTTCCGAAGGAATATAACTGTTCTAAATAATCGATTTTAACGCCTGTTTCTTCTTCTAATTCTCGTTCTACGGCTTCTTCTAGAGATTCGTTTTCTAATACTAACCCTCCTGGTAATGCCCAAGTATCTTTAAAGGGTTCTACTCCTCTACGAATTAAAAGTACTGATAGATTTTTTTTAGACTCGTAACCAAAAACGACAGCATCTACCGCCACTTTAATATTTTGAACTACCCCCATAATTTGCGTATTTGTAACGCAAATTTATAGCTTTATAAATACAATTAAAAGGTGTTTTTAAAAATATTGGCCAATTCCAAATACTAAACCTTTGGTTGCATCTGGTGTTATACCAATTCCGTAATCGATTCTAAAAGTGGCATTAAATATTTGTTTATGTATAAAGCGAAGTCCAACTCCTGGGTAGACTCTAATATTTTGAGAGTCGCTAAAATCACCGAAATCGCCTCCTGGGTTCCTCCATGTACCTGCATCTATAAAGGCATTTCCTTGTAGAGCAAACCAGCCTTTTTCGTATAACGTATGCCTATATTCTGTATTTAAAACAATAGCTCCTGTACCTCTATCTATGGTATTACCAACGCCTCTTATATTTAAATTATTATCTACAGAAAAGGGTGCAAATGGTGTATTGTTATTTGTAGAAAAACCTACACGCATTCTATTAGCCCAATTGCCTTTATCGCCTATTCTAGCATAATATATAAAGTCGTTCCACCCTATAACAAATTCAGGTAAATGCTCATCGCTTGTAGAGGTTACATATTGAAAATTAAGTGTACTTTTAAATCCTTTTACATATTGGTAATCGTAATCTAAATTATTATACTCATAAATAAATTTATATAGTAGTTTTTTAACATTTAGTGCTAAAGGTACCGCAGGGTTAGTTGCTCCCGACTTATATGCATACTTTTCTGAAAAGTAATTAACTCCTGCTTCTATACGATTATGAAAGTTTATTTGATAGAGCCCTAAAACCTCGTAAGACGTATTTCTATATTTATAATCGGCTGTTGTATTGTCAAAAAACACAGGTTCTTGTGTTATTAAATCTTGATGATTTATTGCTAGTCCTAATTGTCTACTAAATAAAAAAGGAGCTCTAAAATTAATTCCATAGCTACTGTATATATCTTTTTGATAAAAGCCTCCAAAGGTCATATTTCTACCTAATAGGTTAAACTCATACAGCCCTAATCTATAGGCAAACTCACCTTCGTTAGAGGTGTAAATATTTGCAGATGGTATAATTGTAAAGTTTTCTTCTATATTATAAAAAACGTTATACGAATTATCATGAGAGTAAAAGACTTGATAATACGCATGGGCTACAGATGGTAACCGTTTTAATTGTTTTATGTCGTTTTCTATAGCTACAGAATCTAGTATACTACCTGCTTTTACTGTAGCTATTTTTTTTACAAAAGATGTTTTTATCTTTTTATTTCCTTGAATTTTTAAGTCTAGTACTATTTTATCTTGACCAAAGCTTTGCAATGCAAAAATTCCAAAAAATAGAACTATAAAAAACTGTTTCATCATTATTCTGTTATAAAAGGTTTTTGCGCTACTAAATTAACCCAATTATCTAAGCTAACATCCATTAATGTATAATTGTACATTGTATTACTAACCAATGTTGGTGGTGTACCTTGCGTTATGTTTAACACAACATTAGTGGTGTCATAATATTTAAACTGATTATCGTAAGTATAAGTACCAGATATTAAATTGTTTTCTGAATCTGAAAGTACTTGAAAATAAATAGCATTATCTCCAAAAGCATTAGCTTCCCAACTAAATTGTGGCATTAAATTTAGTTCTTGATTAATAGTTACATCATTATTCCACACCGAGGGCTTTGTTACTTGTTTGGTACGGATTGGGTTAGATATTTTAATTTCTCCATTAAGTTCATACGTTACAATTATCCATTTCTCTGTGGTTAGCTCTGTTTTAAAAAAACGCAGATAGCCATTAAAAAACGGGCTACTTTCTAAACTTATTTTTTTGTAATTATTGAAGTTTGAGTTTGTAACATTGGTATCTTCTGTTTCGAAATATTGAATATTGGTAGCACCTTCTTTTGGGTAAAAAAAGGTTAAAACAGCATTAGTATTATTTTCGCTAGCTGCACAAGCTATTACTGCTCCTGTTTCTATTGTTTTCCCACTTACATAATCTTCTAATGTATTAATTATAATAGCTGTATTTTCATCGTCTCTTGAACAAGATGCGATTACTATTAAGATTACTATAAGTTTTAGTACTTTCATGTGTTACTCTTATCTTTTTTTTGAGTGGTTACATAAACATATTAAAACATTATATTTTTTAATATGTTTCAATTAATGTAACGTATAATGTGCTTTTATTAATTCTTCTACAGGTTTATTTTGTGGTGTAAATCTAGAATTATTTTTACCTCCAGATGTTTCATGATCATGATACCATTTCCAAATAAATCCTCCTGCAAACCATTCTTCTTTCCAAAACGTATCAAACAATGCTTTTGTAGTATTGGTTTGTGCTTCTAAATTTACACTAGTCATGCTTCTGTCTGATCGCCAAGGTTCTTTCCCTGAAAAATCTACACTTCTATAACCAAATTCTGTAAACAGAATAGGTTTATTATGTTTTAAAGACATGCCTTTTATTGTTTCTTTATGGGCATTCCATCCTTTTAAACATTCTTCTACTGTAGGTGTTTTACTTATAGAAACAGGAAAATAGGCATCTACCCCAATAAAATCTAAACGATTCCAAAATGGGGTGCGTTTAAACTCGTCCCAATTGGCTGCATAAGTTAGTTTTCCTTTGTAGCGTTTTTTTATTTCTGTTATTAAGTTATCCCAATATTTAGGTCTATTTTCTACAAATAATTCTAATTCTGTACCTATACAAAATAGCTCTGCATTTATTTCATTAGCTAAATCTGCATATTCTAATATAAATTTAGAGTAGGCCTCTTCTAGTGTTTTCCAATCGGCTTCTGTTTCCATTTTAATATATCCTGTAAACTCGCCGCGCCATACCCATATTTGGGGTTTTAGCATTATTTTTATGCCTTTAATTTTTAATTGCTCTGCGTATTGCTTAGCGCCAGATTTTGTTTCCCCAAACCATTGCCTATCTGTATTAAATGCTATTTTTGGATGCTTTAAATCTTTAATAAATCCAAAAGGCATTATTGCTGCATAATTAGCATTTATATTTACTACTGGGCTAATATGTTGCTCATTAACTGGTACTCCTGAGGCAACAAAACTAACCCCGTTAATTTTTGAGTTTTGTGCTGTACACGATTGTAGTAAAAGGTATAAAAAAAGGAGTTTAATGTACTTCATTTTAAAGTCGTTTTATTAAACTCCCAATTTACTATTTATACTATAATAATGCTCTTAAACCTATGCTAAAAGTTTGTCCTAAGCCTTGGAAGTTATTTCCTCTAATAAATTTACCATAAGAGGCTTCTACGTTTAATGCTTTTGTTAATTGGTATTTTCCTCCAAAACCTAATTGTGTATAGTTTTGCTCGAAGTTATTTCCTAAATCTATTAAGAATGCTTGTTGTACGTTAGCAAAAATTGTTGATTTAGATGATGGAAAGTAACTTAAAAAGGCACTTAATGGTAAGAATAAACTATTGTTTGCAAAACGTTCTCCTTGATTAACTTCTGCAGGGTTAGCATCTTCACTTTTCTCTCCAAAGTTAAATCCAAAATCTGCTTCTGTAAATATTTGCCAATCTCCTCCTCCAAATGTTTTATCGTAAAAGAATTTTGTTTCCCAAAATGTACTTCTTTTATCTAAATAAGCAAATCCTGGCTCGTCTTTAAATATTGGTAAGTATAATGAACTCGTAAATGAGAAATTAGGTACGCTTGCAAATGGTTGTACTCTAATAGATGGAGCAATAGTTGTAAATCCGCTACGAGAATCTACTCCATTGTTTTTAAAATTAAAAACACTCGTTGCACTTTGATCGTTGTATGTGTTAGCACGTATTTGAAATACTAATCCCACATTAATTCTTGAATTCTCACTTACACCAGTATAAATCTCTGTTGTATTTGTAAAGAAACTTGATCTTGGCACATCGAAAGATTCTCCTGTTCCCGCTCCTGTACTTTTTGTCTGTGTATATAAACTATTAAAAAACTTAATATCCCACTGTCCTTTATTTAATAGTTTTGAAGGTGTAAACTCTTGTATATTACTTCTTGTTGTTGTGTCTTCTGTATCTTCTTGAGAAAACCCTAAAAAACCTGTGGCTAATGCTATGGCTAATACCGCTATTTTTTTCATAATTGTTGATTTGTATGCTCTCCTTCTTTTAGAGCACTTTTAATGTTTTATTTAATTGTTTTAAATTTTTAATCTGCTCTTTTAGCAGGTTCCCGCTTTCACGAGAATATTATTGTTTATTTACATTCCAGTTATATTCAAAGTAGCTTAACTTAGATTTTGCTGGCACTTTTTCTTTTCTGTACTTGTTTATAAAATCTATTTCTGTTGTTCCATTCATAGTAAAATCTTCTTTATACCATTCTAATATTTTAGATCCTGAAATTCTTTTTTTCTTAGCATTAACCTTTATAAAATAATCTCCGTTAAGAGCTAATACTGTTTGCTTTTCTAATTGTGCATCTAATGTGTTTGGTAAATATGCTTTACTTATTAACGGAGGGCAACCTATAGCCCCACAAACTAATACAAAGTGGAAACGAGCATCTTTAAATTGTGCGCGTAATAGCTTGTGCTCTATATCATTTAAAGTGATTTTTTTTCCACCTAAACTATGCTTTTTTCCATCAAAAAAACCTTTATGATCTAGTGGGGATTTTGTAGGATACTCATCTACAATACTCTTTATTACAGATAAGTTATAAGCATTTATCCAAAAGGCTTGGTAATTATTGGCATCGCTTTTAGAAACCGAAATGCCTTCTGCAATTTTTAAAATATCGTCTAACGCTGTTCTATCTTTTTTAATAGTAGCATACGCCACTTTTCCGTTAGCAACATTTGCTTTAAAGAAAGCATCTGCCTTATTAAAGAATGTATTTAAGTCCTGAGCCTTGGCAGAAATGCTTCCTAATAAGACCGCGAGTATGATGATTACTTTTTTCATTATTTTTTTAATTTAAATGTGTTTAACAGTTCTCTAAGTCTGTTAAATTTCAATAAACTTTCAAAAAAACAAAAAAAAATTAGCGTCTTTCAACATTATAAAACCTTACACATTTTTTTAATTTATATCTATTCTAAATACCTGAATCATTTTAAGTTATTACCTTTATTTTCGACCAACCGCATCATAACCACAAAATATTATGGAACACATTGTTATAATAGGAAACGGAATTTCTGGAGTTACTGTCGCGAGACACATTAGAAAATTATCCGATAAACAAATCACTATAGTTTCGGCTGAGACAGATTATTTTTTTTCAAGAACTGCCCTAATGTATATATATATGGGACACATGAAGTTTGAGCATACTCAACCTTACGAAAATGGTTTTTGGGAAAAGAATAGAATTAGCCTTAAAAAAGGATATGTAGAAACTGTAGAAACAACTTCTAAAACACTACATTTTAAAGGTGGCGATGCTCTTAATTATGATAAATTGATTATCGCAACTGGTAGTAAACCAAATAAGTTTGGTTGGCCAGGACAAGACTTAAACGGTGCTCAAGGTTTGTATAGCAAACAAGATTTAGATTCCTTAGAATTAAATGCGCCTAATAAGGACGTTTGTAAACGTGCTGTAATTGTGGGTGGAGGTTTAATAGGGATTGAATTAGCAGAAATGTTAAATTCTAGAAGCATTCCTGTAACTTTTTTAGTTAGGGAAAATAGTTTTTGGAATGGTGTTTTGCCTGAAGGAGAAAGTGCAATGATTAATAGGCATATAAAAAACCACCATATAGATTTAAGATTAGGTGTTAATTTAAAAGAAATTAAAGATGATGGCAATGGCAATGTTAAGTCTATTGTTATTGACGAAACAGGAGAAGAAATTGCCTGCAATGTTGTTGGTTTAACGGCTGGAGTGTCGCCAAATATTAATTTTATTAAGGACTCTAACATTGAAACAAATCGCGGTGTTTTAGTTAATAGGCTTTTAGAAACTAGTGTTAAAGATATTTATGCTATTGGGGATTGTGCAGAACAACGTGAAGCTATTGGACAACGTAGGCCTATTGAAGCGGTTTGGTATACGGGTAGAATGATGGGAGAAACTTTAGCACAAACCATTTGTGGTAATCCTACAGAATACAAACCTGGACATTGGTTTAATTCGGCTAAGTTTTTAGACATAGAGTACCAAACTTACGGATGGGTATTTTCTAAACCTAGAGAGAACGAAGCTCACTTTCATTGGAAACATGATGACGACACAAAATGTATTACAGTTTGTTACGACACAAGCAATAATCGTTTTTTAGGAATAAATACATTTGGTATTAGAATGCGACATGATGTTTTCGACCAATGGTTAACCGAAAAACGTGATGTGGATTATGTAATACAAAACTTAGAAAAAGCCAATTTTGATCCAGAATTCTATAAGCATTTTGAAAAAAATATTATTGCTGCATACAAAAACAATTTACAAACTGCCTAAACCAAAAATAAAATGAGTAATAAAATAAATCATAGTATGTCTCTAGCTAAACCAGACGCTTTAGGCATTAACACAAAACAAAAAATTGCAATAGCTATTGGGTTTATAGGGCTATTTATATTAGTACTAGCTACGCTAAATGTTAATTTCCCTAATAAGGCTTTATTTTTAACATTAGCTATTGGTTCAATTTCTGTGGGAACCATACTATACACAAGAGAAGCTTACCTTACTAAACTAGAAGGTATAAAAAATGATGGAGTCTGGTTTAAATCCATTTCATCAAGAGGCGTTTTAGGTTGGGCATTAGGTATCTTTTTAACCTTATTTTATATTGTATTATACTTTTTCCCTGTCTATTTAGGATTAGGGCAAAATGGTGAAGAAAACACAGGTTTAATAGCTCTTTTCGATTCTTTAAGTCAGTTATTAAGTGGTAATAATGCCAGTCAATGGTTTGTTTACGGTACTTTATACACTGTTGCTATACTTATTTTTGGCTATAAGTTTATTCTTAAATATAGACATAATAGATACCAACAATTGCGCACAGCTTCTGTTATGTTTTTTCAAACGGCTTTTGCTTTTGTAATTCCAGAATTAATGGCGCGATTAAATTCAGATAGTTTTTCATTACCATATAACGACCTTAAAAACATGTGGCCGTTAAATTATTATGCTTTCGATCAATGGCGTGTAGACCAATTTATAAATGCGCAAACGGTAGGGTTATTCTTTTTAATACTTGGTGTTGCAATGGTATTTGTAATTTCTCCGTTTTTAACTTATAAATATGGTAAACGTTGGTATTGTTCTTGGGTTTGCGGTTGTGGTGGTTTGGCTGAAACTGCTGGTGATTCTTTTAGACATTTAAGTGATAAAAGTACTAAAGCTTGGAAATTTGAACGTTGGATGATTAATTCTGTTTTGGTATTCTCTGTTGTTATGACAACCGCAGTTATTTCTACATACTTAGGTTATGATTCTGAGAAATATTGGTTTACAAAAAACGTGTTTTTAATAAGTGTTGGTTCATTTTTAACCCTACTGTTTGTTGGTATATTATATTTTAAAAGACATCAAATTAACAAAAGTGCTCTTAAAGGTGCTGTAGGGTTTTATGCTTTAACTATTGCCTTTTTAGTATTCTTTGCTTTTTTCGATTTAAGTCAGATAAAAATTAATGCTAGTTATTTTTCTTTTGGCCTTAATACTAATACCTATAATTTTGATAGTGCATTAAGAACATTTTACGGTTTTGGAATTGGCTCTATATTTTCTGGTGTTATTGGTACAGGATTTTATCCAATTTTAGGTAGCAGAGCTTGGTGCCGTTTTGGGTGTCCTATGGCTGGAATTTTAGGAATTCAACAACGTTTATTTTCTAAATTTAGAATTACTACAAACGGTGGACAATGTATTTCCTGCGGAAACTGCTCTAACAGTTGTGAAATGGGGATAGATGTTCGTGCTTACGCACAAAAAGGCGAAAACATCGTTCGTTCTAGTTGTGTAGGTTGTGGTGTTTGTAGTGCCGTTTGCCCAAGAGGTGTATTAAAATTAGAAAATGATAGTACAAATGGAAGAATTAACCCAACAGAAGTATTACTAGGTAATGATGTTGATTTAATGGAATTAGTAAATCAAAAATAACATGTCTACATTAAGTGTGTATTTAAAACCCAGTTTATATAAAATGAAGCCCCTTTTAGTCTTTATATTTACACTAACATGCTTAAATATTTTCGCTCAAAAAAAGTACGTTAAAGAGCATTACAACAATGGCTCTATAAAGATTGAAGGTTGGTTAAACAATGGTCTAAAAACTGGGTATTGGTTTTCTTACCATCAAAATGGTACTATTAAATCTGAAGGTTATTACGAAACTGATAAAAAAACCTCTTTTTGGAAATATTATTATAATAATAAAGTGCTAAAAAAAGAAGGACATTATACTAATGGTATACCATCTAATTTTTGGAAAACCTATTATAAAAATGGTCTATTAGAAAGCGAAGGGCATTATAAAAATGGAGTATATAATGGGCATTGGAAATTTTATAATGAAAATGGAAAACTTAAATCTTCTGGCAACTATTTAAACGGAAAACCAATAAACTATTGGGCAGAATATGGTAGTAATGGTAATTTAAAAACTGAAGGTAATTATAGTAATGGGGTACGCTCTGGCTATTGGAAATTCTACCAAAACAATGGTAGATTAGAAAAAGAAGGTACATACACCAATGGCACAGCATCAAAATATTGGAAGATTTATTACGAGAATGGAGCATTGGCAAAAGAAGGTTTTTTTAAAAGCGGGAAACAAGATGGTTATTGGAAGTTTTTTTATAAAAATGGTAAACTTCAAAAAAATGGTGCTTTTAAGGATGGTAAAACCGTAAATTATTGGCAATTTTACCGAGATAACGGAACTAAAGAAAGTGAAGGGCATTTTGTAAATGGAAAAAAAGCTAATTGGTGGTTGTTTTATGATGCTACTGAGAAAATAAATCACAAATGCCAACTAAAGAATAATCAAAAAAATGGTTATTGTTTAATGTATGAAAATGAAAAATTAGTGTCTGCAACAAAATATTCCGAAGGAAAAAAAATAAAGAAATGGACAGATTTAGCTTCCTTCAAGAAAGAAAATAAACTAAGTGATCTAAAATAAATGACACATATAAAAGTCATCATTCCTGCTTATAATGAGCAAGATTCTATAGCCAATGTAATACACGATATCCCCAAAATTGTTAATGAGGTTATTGTTGTAAATAACAACTCTACAGATAATACCGTAGAAAATGCAAAACATGCTGGAGCTACTGTTTTATCAGAACGCAACAAAGGCTATGGTTATGCCTGTTTAAAAGGAATGGATTACATTGCTAAACAAGAGAAAAATCCAGACATTATAGTCTTTTTAGATGGTGATTATAGTGACTATCCAGAGGAACTAACCAAGCTTATAACTCCAATAATAAAGGATAATATCGATTTTGTAATAGGTAGCCGTGTTAAACGATTAAGAGAAGGTGGTTCTATGACACCCCAACAAGTTTTTGGAAATTGGCTTGCAACATTTTTAATGTCTTTATTTTTTGGTGCTAAATATACAGATTTAGGCCCCTTTAGAGCTATTAAATATAATAAGTTAATAGCTCTAAACATGGAGGATAAAACTTACGGATGGACAGTAGAGATGCAGCTTAAAGCATTAAAACAAAAACTATCGTATATAGAAGTCCCAGTTAGGTATAAACAAAGAATTGGTATCTCTAAAGTGTCTGGTACAGTAAAAGGTACTATATTTGCGGGATTTAAAATTTTAGGTTGGATCTTTAAATACAGTTTTAAAAAGTGATTTTAGAAACATTAATAATAGTAATTTACTCAGCAGCGCTTATACTTATTTTTATGTACGCATTAGCGCAATTAAACTTGTTATTTAATTATCTAGCTGCACAGAAAAAACAAAACAAAGGGCCTAAATTCGATTTATCTAACCCAGATGAAATACCATATGTAACAATACAACTTCCTGTTTTTAATGAAATGTATGTTATGGATCGCCTGTTAAAAAACATCGCTTTAATAGACTACCCTAAAGATAAGTTAGAAATTCAAGTTTTAGACGATTCTACAGACGATACTGTAAAATCTACAGCTGCACATGTTGCAGAACTAAAAGCAACAGGTTTAGATATTACACACATTTGTAGAACGAACAGACAAGGGTTTAAAGCTGGCGCATTAAAAGAAGGATTAGTTATTGCAAAAGGAGAGTTTATTGCCATTTTTGATGCCGATTTCTTACCTGAGGCCGATTGGTTAAAACGTACAATACCTTATTTTAAAGATGAGAAAATAGGCGTTGTGCAAACACGTTGGGGACATATTAACAGAAACTACTCTATTTTAACTAAAATACAAGCTTTTGCTCTAGATGCTCACTTTACATTAGAACAGGTGGGGAGAAATAGTAAAGGTCATTTTATTAATTTTAATGGTACTGCAGGTATTTGGAGGAAAGAGTGTATTATAGATGCAGGAAACTGGGAAGGTGACACACTTACCGAAGACCTAGATTTAAGTTATAGAGCACAATTAAAAAACTGGAAATTTAAGTACTTAGAAAACGTACATACGCCTGCCGAGTTACCAGTAGTAATTAGTGCAGCACGTTCTCAACAATTTAGATGGAATAAAGGTGGAGCAGAAAACTTTAGAAAAATGCTTTGGAAAGTTTTAAAGAGTAAAAATATTTCTGCTAAAACCAAAATGCACGGTATTTTACATTTATTAAATAGTACTATGTTTTTAAATGTACTTATCGTTGGTATACTAAGTATTCCTATGCTATATATTAAAAATGAATACGCCCATTTAAAACAGTATTTCTATGTTATGAGCTTTTTCGTGATAAGTACTATTATATTTTTTATTTGTTATTGGGCAATGTACAGACGAACCTATGGTTCTAGTATAAAGAATTTTATACAGTATATTATTTTATTTTTCACTTTTTTCTCTATAGCAATGGGGTTTTCTTTACATAATTCTATAGCAGTTCTGGAAGGACACATAGGAAAACGCAGTGAATTTGTTAGAACACCAAAGTTTAACATTAGCACCTTAAAAGATAGCTGGAAAGGCAATAAATACCTACGTAAAAACATTTCGTTAAACGTTATTTTCGAAGGCATTTTAATGCTTTATTTTGCCTTTGGAATGTACAGTGCCTTTATTGTAGGAGATCAAGGTGGTGATTTTGGACTATTCCCTTTTCATTTAATGTTATTTTTAGGTTTTGGTTTTGTGTTTTTTAAATCTTTAACCTCTAAAGCTTAAACTAAGTTAAACTATTTAGTTTATTTAAATTTAAGGCGTTAGGAACGTTTAGTATTTCGACTAAACCACCATTAACAAACTGTATACGTAACGTTTAATGCTATAACATGCCTATAAACACTACTTTTTTAAAACAGAATAAAATGCCTTTGCTGTTAACAGTCGTAAGTATTTTATTTTATGGTGTTTTTGCATACAATTTAGAAAGAACAGAGTATATAAAACTTATTACACTCTACACCGCCTTATTTATTATTTTTTATAAGTTAATAGATATTGGTAAACATAATACCAAATACTTAAGCTTAATAGCGGTTATATTTAGAGCCGTTTTTATTCTAGCGATTCCTAATTTGTCTCAAGATTTTTATCGTTTTCTATGGGATGGGCGATTATTAATTCAAGGTATAAACCCTTATTTGTATACTCCCGAATCTTTTATTAGTGCTGGAGAATATCCTGTTGCTCAAGCTAAAGCATTGTATACAGGTATGCAAAGTTTAAATGCAAGTCACTTTACAAACTATCCGCCTGTAAACCAATTATGCTTTGCTTTAGCGGCACTACTCTCGGGGAAAAGTATTGCTGGTTCTGCAATGGTATTACGGTTACTTATTATTGCTGCCGACTTTGGAACCTTATACTTTGGTAAAAAACTTTTAAAAGCCTTTAACTTACCTATTCATACTATTTTTTGGTACGTCTTAAATCCATTTATTATTATAGAATTAACTGGAAACCTTCATTTTGAAGGTGTAATGATTTTCTTTTTAATATGGAGTCTATATCTTTTGCATACTGGGTATTGGAAATGGGCTGCAGTAATTTTTGCTTTGTCTATTGCAACAAAATTAGTTCCTCTTATGTTTTTACCTCTATTTTTTTGGTGGTTTGTAAAACATACATCTATTTTAAAAAATACAGAGAACACACATTTGGGAGTATTAAAACTAATTGGGTTCTATGCTATAATAGGGGTATCTACAGTATTATTATTTATTCCTTTTTTCTCATCAGAATTTATAACCAACTACTCTAAAACTGTTGGACTCTGGTTTGGGAAATTTGAGTTTAATGCTAGTATTTACTATTTAGCGAGAAGTGTTGGTTATGTATTTAGGGGTTGGAATGAAATTGAAATTATTGGTAAAATATTACCTGTTTTAGTTTTTCTATTTATAACCAGTTTAGCTTTATTAAGAAAAAATAATACTACAAAAAAGCTTATAACGGCAATGCTTTTTGCTTTTACGTTTTACCTTTTTACAAGTACAACTGTACATCCTTGGTATGTTGCTACAATACTTGCTTTAAGCATTTTTACAAGATATAAGTTTGCTATTGTTTGGAGCTTTATTGTTATTATTAGCTACTTGGCGTATGCGAATACAGAAAATAGTGAAAACCTTTGGATTATTGCGCTAGAATATATTATTGTGTATTCTGTTTTTATTTGGGAGGTTTTTTTTCAAGTAGAAAAACGGTCTATATAAGTGGTTTCACGTATTAAAAAAAGACCGCACTTCCCCTCTTAACCTCTCTTATAAAAGGGTGTAATATTGTACTATTATTAACCCAAAAAACTTATTTATTATGTCAATGCCATCGTATGTTTCATTACAAAACAATGCAAACCAGGAGTACAGAAACAACCATGCAACTAAAATGCAAAAAGACTACCAATCTCCAGAATGTCTTTTTAATTTAGTTTCTCAAAGCAATGGGTCTTACGCCATTAAAAACGTAAAAAACAGTGAATATTTTGACTGTACTATTACAAGTATGTCTAAAACTGTAGATGGAGATTGCCAAAGATGGCAGTTTTTATCAATACCTACTATTCCAAATGGATATTACATCCAGAATATGGAAAACAAACAGTACATGACTAAAAAAGCCTCTCAGCTATCTAAAAACGCTGGAGATGATGAAGTTTATATTGTTGTTGCTCGTGAGCAATAGTAGCGTATATAAATACTTTAATTTAAAAAGCCTTACAGAAAAAATTCTGTAAGGCTTTGGTCTATTTTAAATATAGATGTAATATGCTATTTAATGAATCTCTATATTTTGACCTAAAAACTATTGTAGTTACATAATATTAGACGTGTTCTAATAAATTACATTACAATATTTTTATTATCATTACCTGCATTTACAATGCCGCATTCCTATATTTTTAGCTTCTTTTATTGTAAGCTTTGTTACTATAGATTTACAAATCTTAAACGAGCCATGCTGTAAAGTAGGGTGGTAAATTTTACTTTTTCCACAGCGATATACTGTATCTGTAGCCTTTTCGTGTAAAGGAATTCTATCATAAAAAACACTTTCACTACTATTTAAAGTCCTAGAGTTAATTGTGCGAGCATGATTAATCTCATTAAGGTCATTATTATTAAATCCTTTAGATTCTCTCCCTAAAAAAAAAGCTAAAGTAATCGCTAATATTACTGTGGTTTGTTTTGCTGTTTTAGTTTTCATGTTATTCTATAACTTACATGCTCTTTTAATCTAATATGATTAATTCTCTTTTCTGTAAACATCTACTTTTACCTATAACTTATTTATTATTAATTTTACTTATTCTCTCAATAAAATTAAATTCATATCGTAACATTATTCCTTAAACTCATTTTCTAGCTACATTCATTTAACAGTATCTTATCTGTTAAATACAATTATTGTGTAATTTCTTTTTTTGAATGAATTATTACCTATCCAAAATTAAACGTATTACAAATAAAGGCTTTACGGAATCCCATAAAACCTTCATTGTTTTATCTATTTAAAGTAGGAATAATACTTTTGTTTAATCTTAACATGCGTTAAAAGAAATGTATGATGAGTTCTCAAAAATAGAAAAGAAGATAAAATCTATATTAAGCCCAAGTCCTTCATTTTTGCAACTAAGTGCGTTGCATTATCTGCTTTAAATTGTATACGCAATTTATTTAAGCGTTTTTCTATAGAACTTACACTACTTGGTATAATTTTATTAGTTTTAAAATACTCACTTATTTGGCTTTGTACTTTTCCTAGAGATAGTTGTTTTGCCAATTCTATATCGAAATCGGTGATTTCTAAATCGTTTTTAGGGCTTAATGCATGTTTTACATCTTCCGATAGAAACACTTGTTTATTATACACTACCTCAATAGCTTGTGCTAACTCTCTTGAAGCGTATCTGCCTTTGCAGACGTAAGCATTAATTTTATAATTATTAAATAACAACCTCACTTTTTGTAACAGAGTTATTCCTGAAAAAATAATAATAGGTAATTCTGGATAATCTTTTCGTAATGCTGCAATTAAATCATCTCCTGAGGTTAATTTTTCTGGACGGTGGTCTTTTTTAAATTGTAAATCGGTTATGACTAAATCGAAAGGTTCTTGGTCTAAAATAGCACGCTTTATTTTTAAATAAGCTTCGTCGCAATATTGTGATTTTTGAATATTAGCCTTTTCTATTTTTAAACCATCCAATACTTCTAATACTCCAATATTAGCACTTGCATGATCGTCTACTATTAATACTTTCTTAAACATATTTATACAGTGATTTTAGATTTGAAACCTTTATTAATTTCCGATTCAAAATTAATTGTTCCATTAATAGTTCTAATACGGTTTTCCACATTCTGTAATCCTGTATTCTTTTTTAGATCTGTACCAATGCCATCATCACTATATGTTATTATTATTTTTTTTCTTATGATTTTAAAGGTCAATGCCACAAATTCAGCTTGGCTATGTTTTTTCATATTTACCATGAATTCTTGTAACACTTTATAAATGGTTTCTTTTTTTATTTTAGAAACAACCTCCCAGTTTACTTTATCGATGTCTTTAATAATAACACGCACTGCATGACTATTATAACTTACTAATAGATCGTTTAATGTTTCTTTAAAATCACCTTCGTAATCTAAAACACTGTGTTCTTTAGATATATTTCTAGTTTTAATGTATATGGCCTCTAAATTGTCTATTACCTTTTCATTTATATTGGCATTGTTTTGCAGTGTATTCATTACCTGAAATACATCATTCGCTACCTCGTCGTGTACTTTTTTAGAGATATGACTTTCTGTTTTGTAGACCGCTTGTAAAGTTTTCTTTTTGTGTTTTGATTTTAATATAAAATAGGAATATATTGATGATAAAATCAAGAAAGCAAATACCGATATATATATGATGCGGGTTTTTTCGCTGTCTTTTTTACTTAATTCATATTTTTGTTCTACCTCTAATCTTTTAGTTTTTTCCTTATCGTTGTCATATTTCAATTGAGCATAATTATTACTTGAAGCTTTATTTTGTTTATCAAGTCTATCTTTAGTTTTAATAAATGTATCATAATCTGCATCTTTTTTTAAACTCATTTTTAATTTAAGTACTGCTAAACGAGCTACGTCATTATTAGTTAAATTAGCTATTGCATAGGCCTTATTTGCATAATCATTTGCAATATTAGTTTGTTTTTTTTCTTTATAAAATTCTCCTAAGTGTAAACAACTAGTTATTATACCACCATATATTTTTTCTTCTTTTCGAATTTTTAAGGCCGTTTTTAAATTATTTAGAGCATCTGGATGGTTTATTTTAAACTGTGCGAAACCTATATTGTCTAAAATTCTAGCTTCTTGTTCTTTATCATTTAATTTTAGAACACTATCATATGATTTTTTATAATAGGGGATTGCTGTTTTGTAGTCGTCTTTATGAAAATAAACATGACCTATATTATTCCAAATAGTCGTAAGATACTTGAGTGAATCAGTTAACGTTATTGCTATATTATAATTTGACAAAGCCTTATTATAATCTTCATGCTCTCTATACATTTTACCAAGATGGTTATAAATACTCAGTTTCTTTCTGGATATAGTATCTCTATTTCTAAGTTTCTCAACCAATTTTAAAGCTTCAATAGCTGATGATTCACTATCTGAAACTACTCCTAATTTATTTTGGATTTGAGCGACCATAATTAAAGCATCAATCTTTCTGACTAGAGACACTTTATCTTTATGGGAGAAAAAATACTTTAATGCTTTGAGACGATACTCTGATTTATCATATTTAGTTGAATAATACTCAAAGCTATCTACAGGTTTCTCTTGTGCTTTTAGTGGTTGATTTATTAATAGCGAGAAGAAAAACAAAAAGAGGGATGATTTTATTATTGTTTTCATCCCCCAAAAATAACAACTAATTTTTAGTTATTAGTTACATCTTTTGTTATTATTCTAACTATGGAGTTGGAGGTATATCTCCTTCTTCATCACAGCAACCATCTTCTCCAGATTCTGTTCCAGAAGTGTTAGTTGGTGGAGGTGGAATATCTACTTCTTCATCACAGCAGTCTCCATTTGCTTGTTCTATAAGCTCATCTTCTACAATACTATTTGGATTGCAAGAAGTCATATTTGCGCTCATAAAAAGAGCAATAAATAAATATAATATGGTTTTCATTTCAAAAAAATTAAGGTTAGACAAAGGGATTCCTGTCCGAGATTTTTCTCAGTTTTTTGTGACAGTAATCCTTTAAAAAGTTGGAGTACTCCTTTGTTTTTTTGGAAAGTGAAAATCCTTATGTAGTAGTGTTTAGCTACTTTCCATTTTGGCTATTATTACCACATTATGGATTTCCGTAAGTATCTGTTCTGCGCATTAATTATGTTAGCAATGCATAATTAGGAACTGATAACTGAGCGCAAGTTACAACCAGCTAGAAGCCTTTTTATAAGAGGAATCCGAACATTCCGAAGAATCCGCTAAAATCTTATGAAATCCCTAAAAAGCTTAAAAATGAGGACTACAGACACTTATGAAAATGAGATAAAACAGAAATATTTAAATGATAAAGAGCAAGGTTTACTTAGAGGAAACTTGCATAATCTAACACCGAGTTCAATTAGAAAAGTATGTTTAAACATATATGATGAAACTACAATTGATGCAGATATTTTAATTATTAAAAATTTTTTTTTGAATGGAAAAGAAGAACCTTTAAGGCAAAAAATATGTGCTTATGACTTAGATTGTTTTAGACCAATTCGCAATTTTCTACTAGGAGGTACAAGTACAATTAAATCTCATGATACTTTAGAACTTACAGCACTAATTGTGGATTTTAAGCCAAGACCTTATAATAAGTATAGACAAAGCCATTTAAAAAACAAAGTCAATGATAAAGTAGAAGGAAAAACAGATAATTTAGAACGTAGCAAAAACGAAACTAATAAAAAAGACAAAAAAACTATTGAAGCAACACCAACCTCTAACTCTTCTAATCAAGCAGAAAAAATAGAAAATAACTCTAAAAAAAACTGTAAAAGCAGGGAGAAAGAGATTATTAATATTAATAACAGAGGAGGAAGCTATTGTCACTCAAACACTAAGCCCTCACTTACTACTCCTTCTATTGTTTCCTTTAATCCTGACACAAATCCTAGTACTAATGTTGGCTTTAATTCTAATATTAAAATAATTATTATTTCTTCTATAATTCTCCTCTTTATTGTCTTTGTTATTATTCCTTTAAACAAAACTAAATGGATGGTATGGCAAAATGATCATTATATAGAAACATCCTTCGATCTAGAAAAATACAACCTAGATGATTTAAAACTTTATAAAAAGGAACGCATAGAGCACTTTAAAAAAATTGAATCTCCAAGCTGCACAACATTTTTTTTTAAAGCTAATGGCAGTGAAAATGTATGGTATGGCAAAAATTCAAAAGGAGAATTAGAATATTTTACAGATTTAGGATTACACCCAGAAACTGGTAAAACTTTAAAAAAAATAACAAAATATATGATTAAAACCCATATTTGCCCTGAATACAAGTAAACTTTAATCCATAAAAAAAGCCGCAACATGAAGTTGCGGCTTTTACATTTTGAATATTATAGTTTATAATTAAATAATACTACATCATTTTTAATGTATTCATTTCTTGTATTGTAAGGTGTTTCCAGTGACCTCGCGGTAAATCTTTTTTTGTTAGGTGTGCTATAGCAACACAGTCTATTCTAACTAATTCGTACTTTAAATACCCAAAAATAGTGTGTAAAATGGTGTTACCTGTGTTTTTAATTTTAATCCCTATTTCGTTTTTCTTGTTATCTACGTAGTCTATTTCTTCTACGTTTACCATATTGCCCTCTATTCTAAGTCCTTCTCTTATACGTTTTAAATCTTCTAACTT
Organism: Pontimicrobium sp. MEBiC06410; assembly: GCF_053601615.1. Lineage (NCBI taxonomy): Bacteria > Pseudomonadati > Bacteroidota > Flavobacteriia > Flavobacteriales > Flavobacteriaceae > Pontimicrobium > Pontimicrobium sp. MEBiC06410. The sequence continues at coordinate 12,404 of NZ_JBSHNT010000149.1, read as the reverse complement.
TAGGTTTTTATCTAACTCTAAATGAAATAAACGTTCTACGCCTTTTTTAGAGTTTGTAAAACGATTAACTACTTTATCATCATTTGTAAATAGTAATAGTCCTGTAGAGTTACGCCCTAAACGGCCAATTGGCTTAATACGCGAAGACGTTGCATTGGCTACTAAATCCATTACAGTTTTACCTTTATGCTCACTTGTAGTCGTTGCAAACCCTTTAGGTTTGTTTAATAATACGTAAGCTTTTGGCTCTGGATTAATACGTGCACCATCGTAACGCACTTCGTCTTCTAGCTTTACTTTGTAACCCATTTCGGTTACTACTTTTCCATTTACAGAAACTAAGCCTGTAGCTATGTGTACATCTGCATCACGACGAGAACATACACCTGCATTTGCTATGTATTTATTTAAACGAATTTCGTTTGAATCTGCTGCTTTTTTAGGTGTTGTCTTCTTTTTTATTGGCCCATTACCTTTTACAAACTTTTTCTTATAATCTTTTTTGCCTCCTTTGGGAGCCGATTTTCCGTTTCGTTGTCCACTGTTACTCATCGCTTCTTTCTTTTTATAGTTTTGCTTTAGCTATACTATTTTTGAGGGTGCAAAGATAGTTTATAATTTAAGATTTCCGATTATTGTCTACTATTTTGTTTTTCAGACTTCTAAAAGCCTATTAATCATTGAACTCAACTGTAGATTGTCGCTCTCTATTAACATGTAATTTTGTTACATCTGGTCTTGAGTAATGACCTACTGCATCAAAATTTTGACGTTCTTCGTACACCCTATTAAAATCTATGCTCTGTATAATTAATCCTTCTTTATACAATACTGGTTCTATAATCCATTCGCCATCTGGTCCTGCAATACAACTTCCGCCGTTTGCTAATGTTTCTGGTGCGTTTTCTAATATTCTACCTAAGTGAGGTATTTCTTTTGGGAAGTCTTGTTTTGTCATTAAACTAGATACAGACACTACAAAGGAGCGAGATTCTCTAGCTATAAAACGTGTAATATCTTTTGTATTATGGTCGCTTCCTGGCCAAACCGCTATATGTAAATTTTCTCCTAAGCCATATAATGCTGTTCTTGGTAAAGGCATCCAATTTTCCCAGCAGTTTAATCCTCCAACTGTAAATTGTTTTAGTGGGTGTACTTGTAATCCGTTACCATCTCCTGGTGCCCAGGTTAAACGTTCATCGTAAGTAGGTTGCAATTTACGGTGTACAGATTTTATCTCTCCGTTCTCATTTATATATACTAAAGAGGCATAAATACTATGCCCTCCTCTGTTTTTTGCACGTTCCATAATACCTAAATAGATGGCTATATTATATGTTTTAGCTAACTCACAAATGGCATCTAACTCTCCTGCTTCTACTTGTATAGCATTACGAACATAGGTTGCATGTAATTCTTTATTTACTTGTGTATTCCATTCTGCTCCGCCAGTAAGTGCTAACCAAAAGGGATATCCTGGCACTAAAGCTTCACCAAAAACTATTAGTTCGCATGCTTGTTTTCCTGCCTCAATAATTGAAGCTTCAACTTTTTTAAGTGTTTCCTCTTTATTTAAAAGCACAGGTGTAATTTGTGCCATGGCTATTTTTAATGTGTTATCCATTATAAAATACGTTTTAATACTAAATCTATATCTATTAACAGAATACTAAAAACACCTGCTACTATTATAAATTTAAGGATATTATGAAATATAAGATATTGTCGTTTTGTTTTCGATTTCCAAAGCAAAAACAGGAACAAGACTAGTAAGCTTATGCATACATAAAAGTAATAATACATATAGCCTACTTTAAACTTAGTTATTAAAAAATAAGCAGGAATTAACGTTAATACTATAAGTATAGTTATCATTACTTTCGAGGTTCGCTCACCGTACTTAATAGGGATTGTTTGGTAGTTTAGTGCTAAGTCTCCTTTAATATTTTCTAAATCTTTGGCTAATTCTCGTATGGCAATAATTAGGAATAAAAATGTAGCGTGTACAAAAATGACTGTATCGAAGTTTTTATAGTAAATGAATACTGCAAAAAATGGTGTTATAGTTAATATTGCCGAAGTAATATTACCTATAATTGGCATTTTTTTAAGTTTATGCGAGTACAACCAAATTGCAAAAATATATCCCGAAAAAAATAACACAGCATTAAATGCTACATAACTAGCCATTATAACTGCCGAAAAGTTAAGTACAAAATAAAAGGACAACTTAGTGTTCTGACTCACTAATTTATCTAACATAGACTTATTAGGCCTATTAATTAAATCTTTTTCTGAGTCGTAAAAATTATTAATAATATATCCTGATGCTACAACAGCTGCAGATGCAAGTACTAGCATTAATAGATTAACATCGAAAAGTACTTTCTTAACTGGTAAATGTTCTGCAAATATATATACAGATGTTAAGTACTGCGCTATAACAATAACAAGAATGTTATATCCTCTAACAACCGAAAACATACTAAAAAACTTGAGTAAAATATGTTTTTGCCGTTTAGATAACATGGGAAGCTTTAAAAATTATAAACGACTTCTAATTTGTAGTCTTTGAGCGCTTTTTGTGCATGATTTATATCTTCTGTAAATCCTAAAATATAACCGCCTCCACCAGAGCCACAGAGTTTAAGGTAATAGGCGTTAGTTTCTATACCGTTTTTCCAAAGCTCATGAAATTGTTTAGGAATCATTGGTTTAAAATGATTAAAAACCACTTTAGACAACTGTTTTGTATTACTAAATAAAGATTTTATGTCTCCTTTTAAAAAGTCTTCTACACAGGCATCTGTATGTTTTATAAACTGATCCTTTAGCATTTTACGAAACCCTTCTTGCTTCATATTTTCCATAAAAATGCTTACCATTGGTGCTGTTTCTCCTACAATACCACTATCTAATAAAAATACAGCGCCTTTACCTGCCGTTTTTTGTGTTGGTATTCCTGTAGCTTCTATATTATCTTTTGAGTTAATTAATATTGGAAGGCTTAAATAACTATTTAAAGGGTCTAATCCAGACGATTTTCCATGAAAAAACGATTCCATTTCAGAAAAAACTGCTTTTAATTTCAGGAGTTTTTCTCGTGTTAAATTTTCTAATACAGTAATTTTGTTTTGTGCATACTTATCGTATACAGCTGCTACAAGTGCGCCACTACTTCCTACGCCATAACCTTGTGGTATAGAAGAATCAAAATACATTCCAGCAGCAACGTCAGCTTTAAGTTTTTCTATTTCGAAAACAACTAACTCTGGATTTATATTTGCTAAATAATCTACAAAATCTTTTAAATAACTATTAGATTTTTTGGCCTCTACTGAGGTATTATTATCCATTTTTAAAGCTCCGTTATAAAAATTATAAGGAATGGATAATCCTTTAGAATCTTTTATGATTCCGTATTCTCCAAAGAGTAAGATTTTTGAATAAAAAAGTGGGCCTTTCATAAATTAGTATTCAGTGGTTAAGTCGCGATTTACAATACAAATATAACTAAATTATAACTTACGAGCGCCTAAACCTATTCTATCGCAAATATAGTGACCGTTTTGGCAAAATACAACTAACTCATTATTAATGAATTCATAAATTTTTTCTGCTTCACTTTCTGGGTATAATATATGCACATTTGCTCCAGCGTCTAAAGTAAAGCCTATATGCAAACTTGTTTTCTCCCTAAAGGCCCAAATTTTATTAATAATCTCTAATGTATTGGGTTTCATTAAAATAAAATAAGGCATACTCGTCATCATCATAGCATGTAGAGTTAATGCTTCGCTTTCTATTAAAGCTATAAATGCTTTTAAATCTCCCGATTTTAAAATAGATTTTAGCTTCGTAATGTTGTTTTCTGCTTGTTTAAAACGTTCTTTAGCAAAAGGGTGACCGTGCATTAAATTATGTCCAACGGTGCTACTCACCTGCTTTTCTCCTTTATCTACTAATAAAATAGTATCGTGATAATTTTTAAAGTTAGCATGTACTTCTTCTGGATATTTTACACCGTATAAATCTGAACTTCCTTTTATTTCTTTATGCTCTCCCCAAACTATTAGATCACCTTCTATACTTCTACATGCACTACCCGAACCTAATCGCGCTAAAAAAGAGGCCTTTTTATTAAAATAATCGCCTGTTATTAAACGGTCTTCTTCGTTTAGAGTTTTATCTAGTTCTATAAGTTGCTTCTCAATACTCATTAAGCATAGGGCTAAAGCACTCATTCCTGATGCAGATGATGCTATGCCTGAGCTATGAGGGAATGTATTAGAGGTTTCTATGGTAAAATGGTACGCTTTTAAAAACGGTAGATAGTTTTCTATTCGCTTAAAGAAGGTTTCTATTTTAGGCTTAAAATCTGTATTCTTTTTATTTTCAAAAAAAACATCAAAAGTGAACTTGCCATCTTCAACCTCTTTTTTTGCAAAACGTAGTGTTGTTTCTGTTTTACATGCATCTAACGTAAAACTTATGGACTGATTTTCTGGAATTTGATGTGTTTTTTTACCCCAATACTTTACTAGAGCAATGTTACTGGGCGATGACCATGATACATGCCCTTCTTTTTTATTGTATGAATAATTTCTGGATAGAAATTCTGTTTCTTTCATTTAAAAAAATTTTTACAAATATAGTCTATAATTCTATTACAATTTTTATTACATTAGCGCCAGAATAGAAATTCATTCGGTTTAGTGATGTTTACTGAATACTAAATAATTACCACTTATTTAAAGAGTTTTTAATCAATGATTGTGTAAATGTAATACTAACTGAAAACTATATTGAGGATCCCTTAAACATACTCCTCTCCTCAATGTTTCGCTTAAATTTTAAAGCCAAAAATGGATAAAAGACAGAAGATTATACTAACCATGTTAGAGTTAGTTGTTGAGCAAGGTGTACATGCAACTCCTATGTCTCAAGTAGCAAAAGAAGCTAATGTTGCTGTAGGTACTATATACCATTATTTTGATAATAAAAACCAAATTATAGAAGAGATTTATTCTATGATTTGTAAGGACTTTGGTGTTGTTTTAATGGCTAACTTACCTGAAGACAATTACAAAAAACAATGTGAAACCATGTGGTTAAACTTATACAATTATTTTGTTGGTAATCCTCTTGCTTTTAAATTTATGGAGTTTGTAGGTGTTCCTCCAATTATTTCCACAGAAATTCGCTTAAAAAATATTGCTCACTTTTCTAACATTAGAGATTTTATATTATCTGGAATCTTAAAAAAAGAGCTTAGAAACGTAGAACTTAGGTTAATTATGCAAATGACGTTTGGCTCTGTGGTTTCTGCTGCAAGACTTAAGTTTAAAGAAGAATTACCTATGAATGATAGCCAAATAAAAGATGCTTTAAGAATGACATGGGATAGTGTTAAATATGTTGAATACTAATTTTTAATCGTCTTAAATTACAAGTTTCTATATACTAACCTTTATTTTGTAATGTTTTGTGAAACAATGTAGGCTCCTGTCCAAGCGTTTTGAAAGTTAAAACCGCCTGTTACGGCATCTATATTAATAACTTCTCCTGCAAAATAAAGGTTTTTATGTTTTTTGCTTTCAAAGGTTTTAAAGTTTATTTCTTTTAAATTAATACCTCCCGCAGTTACAAATTCTTCTTTAAAGGTGCTTTTACCGTCTACATTAAAAACAGCTTGTGTTAATTGAGCTGCTAATGTTTCTATTTGTTGCTTATTAATATCTGCCCAACGCATTTCTGCTTTAATTTTAGACGCTATAACTAATTGCAACCATAACCGTTTTGGCAAGTTAAACTGTGTATAATTTGCTATTGTTTTTTTAGAGTGTGTCTGTTTTATGTCCTTTAATTGAGCTATAACTTCTTCAAAACCTTGCTTTACAAAGTTTATTCGTATTTGAAATTTATAATCTCGTTTTGCTAGTTCTAATGCTCCAAAAGCTGATAGCTTTAAAATAGAAGGGGCACTCATTCCCCAATGTGTTATTAGCAAAGGCCCTTCTGAAAATAGTTGCGTATCTATTACCTCTATTTCTACATCTTGGGCTACAACACCAGGAATTTCTGTTAGGCGATCGTCTTTTATATTAAACGTAAATAAAGAGGGGACTGGAGGCGTTATAGTATGTCCTAATGTTTCTAAAAGCTTCCATATTTTAGGGTTACTTCCTGTAGCAACTACAAGTTTTTTACATGTAAACACTTCTGTTTTTGTTTCTAATTGCCAGGACTGTTCTTTATTTATAATAGTGGTTACAGGTTGGTTTTTAAAAATAGTAACGTTGTGTTTTTTAGCTTCGTATAAAAAACAATCTATTATGGTTTGCGACGAATTACTTACAGGAAACATCCTGCCATCGTCTTCTATTTTTAATTCCACGCCTCGTTTTTCAAACCACTCAATAGTATCTCCTGTCATGAATGTGTGAAAAGGCCCTAGCAATTCTTTTTCTCCTCTAGGATAGTTTCTAGTTAATTCTTGCGGAATAAATTCGGCATGAGTAACATTGCATCGTCCTCCACCAGATACTTTAACTTTTGTAAGTACTTCTTTACCGCGCTCTAAAACAGCTACTTTTAGTTCTGAGCTTTGTTCTGCTATGTTTATTGCTGCAAAAAAACCAGCTGCTCCGCCTCCAACTATTATTATATCTTTTTCTATCATACTCTATCTGGAAAATCAGAAATTATTCCATCAACTTTATATTGTTTCATTCTAGCAATAGTTTTAAAATCATTAACCGTCCATGTATTTATTTTATACCCTAATGCTTTTGTTTTCTTAACATTATTTTCGCTTAACAGTGCGTAATTGGCATGAATTGCTATGGCGTTAATTGTGTTTCCAAACGCTACTGCCTCTTCTAAATTTGCTTTTGTAAGTACTGCCAATAAAATATTTTTATTAATATTAAATACAGCTTCTAATTCGCGATGTTGAAAACTAGACACTATAAAATTATTGTATTCCCAACCTCTTGTATTTACATAGTTTTTTATAATACTTGCAGTTTCTTTTGCGGTATTTTTACCTTTTAATTCTATATTTAAAAAGCATTGTTTATTAATACAATCTAACACTTCTATTAAAGTTGGAATTGTGTATTCATTAGCAACTTTAAGTATTTTTAACTCTTGAAGTGTGTGTTTAGAAATTTCTCCGCTTCCATTAGTTAATCGATCTAAAGTATAATCATGAAAAACTACTAATTCTCCACTTTTACACCGGTGCACATCTATTTCCACACCATCTACATTAAAAGTTAATGCTTTTTGTATTGATGCTATTGTATTTTCAGCAAGATATCCTTTTGCTCCACGATGGCCAATTCTTAATACTTTTTGCTGCATAATTTTTATTCTGAAAAATATCGCTGTAAATTTAGCATTAATTCTATTGATTATGCGTTTCTATCTACCTTGTTTACTTCTTTTATCTATAACTGCTTTATCTTGCGAAACTGGAAAGCTAAAAGTTATTGCAGATATTTCTAATAGTCTTAAAGAAGTTTCTGCTGCAGAAACGCTCTCTGGCTCTAATTTAATTTGGACTATTGAAGATTCTGGAAATAAAAATAATGTATACGGTATAGATAGTAAAGGAGGTATTGTAAAAGACATAGATATTAAGGGGTACAAAAATATAGATTGGGAAGATTTAACTAGTGATAATGAGGGTAACTTGTATATAGGTGATTTTGGAAACAACTCTAGAAAGCGAAAAAATCTTGTTATTTATAAAGTAAAAAATGTGACCTCTCAAAATAAATCGATCGCAATAGAAGCTATCCATTTTAAAATGCCAGAGGGTATTAAATCGGAAGATTTTGAAGCTTTTTTTATATATAACAATCATTTTTATATTTTTAGTAAAAATGATAAAAAAGCTATAGTAATTTCTGTGCCTAACATTCCTGGTAATGCTATTGCAACATTTGTTACTGAGTTTAATTTAAAAGGTAAAAACAATCGAATTACGTCTGCCGATATTAGCCCAGACGGAAAAACAATCGTATTACTTAACCATGAAAAACTATGGAAACTTACTAACTTTGATGGTGATAACTTTTTTGAAGGCACTATAGAATCTATACCTTTTGAGCACGATTCTCAAAAAGAGGGCATTTGTTTTAAAGATAATACTACTGTTATAATTACTGACGAACACAGTAAAATAACTGGTAGTAATATTTATGAGTTTAAGTTAAATTAAGTGTTGTACTTTTCTTTTATATAACTATCTAACCTTTCTTTTATAAAATAATTCCATCCGTTTAAACAGCTTTCTCTTGAGAATTCTGGTACATCATTAGGAAATGTATGTAAACCTATACAGGTTACTTTTAATATTGTTTTATCATTATACTCCAATAATTCAAATATAGATTTTGATACTCCTGAGTATTCCTTGTATTGCCATGAATAGGTTAGCTTTTTATTAATTATAGCTTCATTAATTTTCCAAATATGAGTAAATTTTCTTTCGCCAGAGGCTACTAAAAATGCTATTAAACTAATTAATAAAGGGCTTAAACAAATGCTACAAAAGCTTTATAGACATTCTAATATACTACCATGGGCTATCAAAAAAACTTTATACACAAGTCTACAGATGATGCATTAGATAGCGTTATTAACTTCTAATAAAACAGCTTCAATAATTATTATTGAAGCTGTTTCTTTTTTTTAACGATTTAGGGCATCGCTATAAATTATTCTTGGTTTTTACTTTATTCTTTATTTCTCTTGTACATTAAATATAAGAGACAAATAAGATTTAATAGAAGTAATATTATGAGAATTATGCATACAAACTTTTCCTGCTTGTTATACATGATTTGTTTTTTTAATGTTAATTTAAAGAATCTTTTTCTCTTTTAATTGAGTTCTTTATCTTTTTGTTATTAAACTTAACATTTTGCTTTAAACTATCCATAAAATCTTTATGGAATTTTGCTGCTTCTTCTGCTGTTTCAAAATTTGCTTCTTTCTCTATTTTAATCTTTCTATCTAGTTCTAAAACAATTTTTTGCCCTTTAAAAGCTTTGTCTACTTTTAGAATTGTCAACAACTCTTTCTTTGTATAACTCTTAACAAAAAAAGAATCTAAACGTCTATTTATTAAAGGAATAGAGACAGTGTCTTTAATTGAAAGATAAATAGCATTTATAATATTATCATCCTGCTTAATAAGTTTAAACTTTTTTTTCTCTAAATGTAATTGTTCTTTAATAATACTTAATTGTTCGCACTTCGTATTACTTTCTTTAATTAATCTAGGACAAGAACAGTTAAAAGCTGTAAAAATGATAATAAGTATTATATAATATTTTCTCATAAATATTAATTTAGTTGTTAACAATTGCAAATTAATCAATTATATTGACAAGGTGTCTTTCTCCAGATAATTTATTGAAAACACATTGAAATTTAAATTTTTCAGAACCTCCAAAACCTAATCCTTCAATCGCAAACTTGGCATCTATGGTAGTATTTACTACAACTTGGCTTAAATGTGTACTTCCTTGATATGAGCTAAGAAGGTATTCTCCTTGTTGCATTGACCAACTTAAAGCCAAAGAATCTGTTATTAGAGAAGACGATATACTTATAATCGAACATTCATCTACTTCTGTATAAAAATTATCTAAGTTTGCTTTAACATCAATATCTACAGTGATATAATTAAAAAGGCTATTTCTAATATTTTGCCTAAAATTAATAATAGCTATACCACCATTTTGTAATTCTACATCCTCTGATTCATCTGCATCGATAGTTTTTAAATCTTCAAAAAAGGCAATTGCTTCTTCAACACTACTAAAATTTATAACATTGCTATCATTATCTAACGAACAATCTCTATATACATTTCCATCACCAAAATAATTTTTTAACACAGAGAAATCACCTTCATTAACTTCACATTCTTCTACAGGCGGACAGTCTGGACACAAAACAGGAGTAGTATTTGGCTCTAACACTATACCACCACCATTACTAGTGGTTTGGTTAGAACCATTTGGGTTGCTATTGGGGTTGCTGTCTGTATTTGTACTTCCACCGCCATCTCCACAGCCTTCCTCATTAGAGGTTAATACAAGTCTACAAATAATGCATTAGATAGCGTTATTAACTTCTAATAAAACAGCTTCAATAATAATTATTGAAGCTGTTTCTTTTTTTAACGATTTAGGGCATCGCTATAATTATTCTTAGTTTTTACTTTATTCTTTATTTCTCTTGTACATTAAATATAAGAGACAAATAAGATTTAATAGAAGTAATATTATGAGAATTATGCATACAAACTTATCTTGTTTGTTAAACATAATTTTAAGGTTTAAAATATTATTATTTTAATAAAGTTTTAAAACTTGTTTTAGAGCTTATAAAGAATCTCTTGTTTTATTATACTTTTCAACTCCATCATCGTATTTTTTAGATTTTTCCGATTTTAGTTTTTCTATTCTTATGGAGTCTTTTCTCTTAAAAAGTTTTTTTATCTTAACTAATCTAATAGAGTCTGGTTCGACTCTGCGTCTTGAATTAATTATTGAGGTATCTGTTAAAGTTTCTCCTCCCGATCTTTTTATTGCTTTATCAAAATCTTTTAAAAAATCTTTTAAAAACCTTTCTGTTCCTGGATTATAAGTAGTTGTATCATTTTTATCAGACTTTCCTGTAAACTCAAATTCAAAAGGGAGACCTTTATGTACTCTCTCCAAAATTAAAGTAGTATAAGTTACTTTTCTTGAATACTTTTTTGCAAAAAAAGAATCTAAACGTCTATTAATTTTGGTTATATCTACAGTGTCTTTTAAAGTTTTATAAGCTTCATTAATAATCGAATCATCATTTTTCAAAGTTTTATATTCCAATCCTGTTAGTTTTAACTCTGTCTTTAAAACTTTTAACTTTTGTCTACTATTTAGTTCTTTAGACGACTTCAAAATATTACAACTGGATAAAACTAAGAATAGTAAAAAGACTATATTTTTTTTCATAAAAGCGAGATTTTTTACAATATAGTTATTAAATAATTAGTTCTCATTCATAGTACCGCTAATTTTGCTACCATCTGTAGCGTTCATCTTAAGAATAAATTTTTGATCTCCACCAGTAGTAAATTCATTACCAAAAAACTTAAAAGTAATTACACTGTTACTAAGTACTTCAACTGTAGATTCGTAAGACTCTCTTGATGAAGCATAGTCTGTTTGCGAATAGTTAAGAGTTAAAGAGACTCCCGGTGGTGTATAAGATGTTAGGGTTGCTGTCGAGTTTACATTTAAAATAGAATAATCAGAAAAATTAATGTGGTCTGTACCTAATTGTTGCTTAACTATAATTGAAATTTCGGTTAAATAATCATCAAATACAAATCTTGCTATTTTTTGATTCAAATTGTCAGCATCTTCATCCTCGACCAATACAGCTTCACGATAACCAAAAAGACTCTCTTTTAATTCTTGCAATTCTTCTATAGTAGTAAACCCTAATTCAGTACTTGAAGTGCCACAGTTTATCATCTGAACATTTCCTATTCCAAAAACACTTTCTAAAGATGCTAGCGTTTGTGCATCTGGCACACACTCATTATCTTCCTCACTAATAACAGGGCAGTCTGGACACAATACAGGTGTAGTACTTGGCTCTATACCTCCTCCATTACTAGTGGTTTGGTTAGAACCGTTTGGATTGCTATTAGGGTTACTGTCTGTATTTGTACTACCGCCGCCATCTCCACAGCCTTCCTCATTAGCCGTTAATACATAACCACCACTTGTAGCCATTAGGTCTGGGTTTCCCCAATAATTACATGCTGAACCATCTGTGTATTCATGCTCTCCACTATCGCAAGAGCTGCCTTGTTGGTATTGGTAATAGTACACGGTACAGGTTTCTGCATCGGAGTTTACTTTATCGAAAATAGTGTCTGAAATATCTTCTAGCGTGATATACGTAATTTTATCCTCTACATCTACAATCTCTCGGCTTGCTAATGCATTACGCTCGTTTGGTGTTAAGCTATATTGTACTAAAGAGACTTTAAAACTGTGGTCTTCCTGTTCTTGTAATAATAGGTTTTCTAATACCCCATTATTCTCTGTTCTGTAAACGCCAAAGGTGTAGTTTTTTAATCCGTTACTATGTGTTATCACTTTAGCATAATTGGTATTAATGGTAAAGTCGTATTGTGCATTGTAAACAGTTTTATTTGCTTTGCTTTCTATGCGTTTAGCTTCGGCTTTATTTATTATGCGCATTAAGTTTTTATCGTTTTCAATGGCTTTAGTGTTAAGCCTAGAAATGTTAACATTACTTTTTAATGCTGTTTGTTGTACTTGTAAAGTATCGTCTTCTTTTTGGCAGTTAAAGGCTAA
>NZ_JBSHNT010000148.1:0-306 GCF_053601615.1 Pontimicrobium sp. MEBiC06410 | reverse complement strand
AGTACCACCAGCATCTTCACCAGCGATTAAACTAAATAAATCTATAGTTGTAGAACTATCGTCACAGATAGTAATGCCTCCATCTGTACCAGCATTAGCAGGTGTTTCAATAGTAAGAACTACTGGTATTCTAGAGCTCACACAACCAGAGACAGTTTCTTCAGTTTCAGCATAGTAAGTGTAAACTCCAATAGCTGTATCGGTAGGCGTATAATTAAGGCCAGAAGCTAATGCAGTACCTCCAGTGGCGTTTGCATACCAATTAACAGCATCCCCTAAAGCAGGAGGGCCAGGTAGTACAACACT